>NZ_JANQCV010000002.1:0-146281 GCF_024723515.1 Campylobacter sp. W0066.2
TTTGGTATAATAATGCAAAAATTATAGAGGAAAATATGTTAGATAAAATAATATATCATTATTATAATAATAATTATCATAAATGTTTAGAATGTAGTGAAGCTTATTTAGAGCAAGATCCTAAAAATGCTTTAGAATATGCCATGATGGCTTCTTTTAAAATAGGCGATTATGTTAAAACTTTGCATTATGCAAAGCAAATTTTTAATTTATATCCTACTAGTTTTTATGGGCTAATGCTTGCAAAAGCTCTTTTGTCTAATGGAAATTTTAATGATGGTATTAGATTGCTAGAAGAACTTTTGCAAAGACAATGTTTTTTAAAAGATGAGCTTGGTTTGGAGCTTGCTTTTGCTTATCAAAGCATAGGACGCTTAGAAGAAGCAGAGAGATTATATAAAATTGCACTAGAAAAAGATTTGTATAATCTTGATTTATGGAAAAGTTATGCTGAGCTTTATTTTAAGACAAATTTTCAAAAGGCACTTGAAACACACAATGAACTATATGATTTTGCACAAATTATGATAGCAAAATTAGAAAGTGGAGAGCTAGTAGAAAATAATTTTACAAATAGCATTAACTTGCAAGATAGACTGCAAGAAAAAACTCAAGAAAATTTAACTGTAGTTAAAATTTATGAGTATTTAAATACGCAAATCCTACCACAAAAAGCATATTTGCTTTTTAAACTTTTAAGATTACAAGAATCATTAGAATTATTTGCGAGTTTATGTGAGTATAATCAAAATAATGCTCAGTTTTGGCAAAATTATGCAAAAGCACTAGAACTAAGTGCTAATTATCAAGGTGCTTATGATGCATACCAAAAAGCTTTGAGTTTGCATCCACATGCAACTTATCAGTTTGACTTGGCATATTTGCTAATGCGTATGGGAGAAAGTGATAATTTTGAAGAAGGTAAAAGGGTATATGAAAGTAGGCTTTTTTATGCTCATAATGAAACTTTTTCACCTTATCATTATAATAAAACCATACAAGCCTTTAATAAAGATGGAGTACAGGCTTTTAAAGATAAAGAAATTTTAGTTTTTTGTGAGCAAGGTTTTGGTGATACCATCATGTATGCTAGGTGTTTGGAAAAACTTTGTCAAATTGCCTCTAAAGTTTTATTTGCTCCGCAAAGCGCTATGTATGAAATGTTTAAAAATCAACTCAAAGAGCTTAATAAACAAAATAAATTTTTTTCTAATTTGAAAATTTTAAAAGATTTTCCAAGTGAGTTTGATTATGCTATGCCAATTTGCTCTTTACCTTTACTTTGTGATATTAAACTAGATGAAATTTCTAAATTGAGAACACCTATTATCGCTTTGGAAAAACCAAATAATAAAATTAAAAAAATAGGAATTTTTTGGTTTACCCCTAATGCCATGAATACTGATTTATTGAGAAATGTAGATTTTGTATTTTTGTATAATGCGTTAAAAGACTTATGTTGTGAGATTATTTCTTTTCAAGTAGAGGGAGTAAATAATATTAATCTACCTCAAGAAATTGAAAATAGGGGAGTAAAGCTAAAAAACTGGAATGATACTTTAGATAACTTAAAAGATATTGATTGTATTGTAAGTATAGATAGCGCTATTGCACATTTAGCCTTAGCTTTAGATATACCTACAATAGTGCTTTTAGCACCTAGGTTTGATTGGCGTTGGGGTAAATTTGAAAATCCTAAAAGTTATTTTTGGCCTAAAGCGAATTTACTTACTTTTTCTAATGAAGAAGAAACTAAAGATAAATTACAAAGCTTAATTAAAAAACAAATCAATGTTTGATAAATTATCAAACATTGAATCTAAAATGCATTACATCGCCATCTTGTACGATATAATCTTTCCCTTCAAGGCGTAGTTTTCCTGCTTCTTTAGCACCACTTTCGCCTTTGCAAGCGATATAGTCTTCATAAGAAATTACTTCAGCTTTGATAAAACCTTTTTCAAAATCATTATGGATCACACTTGCTGCTTTTGGTGCTTTCCAGCCTCTTTGTATAGTCCATGATCTAACTTCTACTTGTCCTGCTGTAAAATAGCTAATTAAATTAAGCTTTGAAAAGGCTGTGCGTATGACCACTTCAAGCCCACTACGCTCAACACCTAAAGATTTTAAAAATTCATAATTTTCTTCATCGCTTAAAGCTATCATTTCCTCTTCTATTTTAGAGCAAAGTTTGATAACTTCATGGCCTGATTTTGCGGCAAATTCTTTAAGATTTTTTACAAATTCATTATCTTCTAAAAGTGAATTCTCATCTACATTTGCCCCATATATCACTTCCTTAGCTGAAAGCAATCTTAGTTCTTTTATAAGAGCATGATAGACTTCATTTTTATTTGGAAATGAACTTGCACTATTGTTTTGATTTAAATGCTCTAAAAGCTCATTAGCTAAAGCTAAGCTTTCTTTTGCACCTTTTTCGTTAGCTTTTACGCCTTTAGTGAGTTTTTCTATTTTTTTACTAAGTTGTTCTATGTCTGCTAATATAAGCTCTGTTTCTATGATTTGTACATCACGCACAGGATCAACACTACCTGCAACATGGGTAATATTTTCATCATCAAAACAACGAACGATGTGTAAAATCATCTCTGTTTCACGTATGTTAGATAAAAATTTATTACCCAAGCCCTCGCCTTTGCTAGCTCCTGCTACTAAGCCTGCTATATCAACAAATTCTATATTTGAGCGTATGATTTTTTGTGGATTGACAATCTTTGCTAGCTCTTTTAAGCGATGATCAGGCACAGGCACTACTGCTTTGTTTGGTTCTATGGTGCAAAATGGATAATTTGCACTTTCAGCATTTTGTGCTCTTGTTAGTGCGTTAAAAGTGGTAGATTTTCCAACATTTGGAAGTCCTACTATACCAACTGATAAACTCATTTTTATTTCCTTGAAAGATAAAGTAAATATGAAAGGCACATTCTAACACCTGCTCCGGTTGCACCAAAGCTGTGATAACCCCAAGCTTTTTCTAAGTAAGCTGGCCCTGCGATGTCTAAATGTAGCCATTTGTCTTTGTATTCTTCTCTAATGAAAGCATTTAAAAATAACCCTGCAGTAATAGCCCCGCCATAACGACTTGAAGAGGTGTTGCTAACATCTGCTATATTTGATTTTATAAGCTCTTTTAAGTGTGGGTTAAAATGTAAAATAGTAGCTAAATCTCCACTTTTTTTACTTATTTTGAAAAAATCATTTTGCAAATCTTCATTATTTCCCATGATGGCACTTGTGTATTCTCCAAGTCCTACTACACAAGCTCCGGTTAGAGTAGCAAGATCTATTAATAAATCAGGTTTTAGATCTTGAGCAAGTGAAAGACAGTCTGCTAAAACTAATCTTCCTTCTGCGTCGGTATTTCTAACCTCTATACTCACACCTTCTCTTGAAATAAGCACATCATCAGGCTTGTAAGCATTTCCGCCTATCATGTTTTCGGTTGCACCGATGATAGAATGTACTTCTATATCAAGGTTTAACTCACTTGCACCTTTGATAATAGCCATCGCAGCTGCACCGCCGCTTTTATCAGATTTCATCGTTAGCATATAATCAGCAGGTTTTAAACTAAGCCCACCACTATCATAAGTTAGCCCTTTGCCTACAAACACTACTTTCATTTTTGGATTTTGTGGTTTATATGAAAGATGAATGAGTTTTGGAGGATGGATTGAAGCACGATTTACCGCTAAAAATGCTTGCATTTTTTCTTGTTCTAAGAAATCACTTTCATAAATTTTACATGAAATCTTACAATCATTTTGACTTAAACTAAGCGCGTCTTCGGCCATTTTTGCAGGAGTATAAAATTGAGGAATTTCATTTACGATATTTTTTGCAAAATCACAAGCATTTGAAAAAACCTGACCATAGTTTATACCTATACAAGCTTCTTCTAGGTTATATGTTTTGTCATTGATTTCATCTTTTGAGATGAAAATATTCTCTAACTTGCTTGGTGTTTTTTCTTTTTTGTATTTATCAAACTCATAAGCACCAAAAGTAAATCCTTGAATCATGGCATTAAAACTATTTACAACACATTTTCCTACGACACTTTTTGTTTTAACGCTTTTGATTTCAAGTTTTTTTAAAGCCTTGTAGGCATTTGCAAACGCAAGTCTTATGTCTTCATATTCTAAGCTTTTAAGTTCACTATAAAGAATTTTATTTTGCATATCTATGCAAATTCCTTCGCCTTTATAGTTTGAAAGTTTAAAGAGTTCTTGACTTTGAGTATATTTTTCTATCTTTTTATCTTGTATTAATATGATTTCAAAATCAGTATTGATAGATTCAATACTTTTTTCTTTAAAATTAAATGTCATTTATGTGTCCTTTTTCTAAGTATAGATTTTTCTATTTGTTTCATACCTAAAAACAAAGCAAGTAAAAAACCAGCAATAATAGGCACTGCAAAATACCAGTGGTCTCCAGCCCATTCTACAGCTAGCCAAATTTCTTTTCCAAAAAACCATGCTAGTAAAATGGTAATAGCGGCCCAAGCCCAAGCACTAATGAGATTAATAAATGCAAATTTTTTGGCACTATAACGTGTTAGTCCTATACTCATAGGTATAATAGTTCTAAAGCCGTACATATATCTTTGTATGAAAATAATAGGCCAGCCAAAACGTTGCAAGAGTAAATGCGCTATAGCAAATTTACGCCTTTGAGTGCGGAGTTTTTTCTGAATGTATTTTTTGTTATATCTTCCTATGTAAAAATATATTTGATCGCCTACAAAACCACCTAAACCTGCTATGAAGATTATAAGGCCTAAATTTACATGTCCTTCGTGTGCGAAGATACCTGCTAAAATAAGCGCAAGTTCTCCCTCAAGTATACACCATAAAAACACGATGATGTAAGCCCAGTTTTTATAATCATATAAAAGTTGTTTTAAAAATTCTTCCATTTTATACCTCTAAAACACTATAAACAGAAGTTAATTTAGCTAATTCTTTAGCCCCATCAAGATCTTTTAATTCTAGTAAAAAACAAGCTTCAACGCATTTTGCATTGAGTTTTTCTATGAGTTTAACAGCAGCGATAGCTGTGCCACCTGTGGCGATGAGATCATCTATAAGTAAAACATTTGTTTTTTGATTATTAAATGCATCGATATGAATTTCTATGGTATCGCTACCATATTCTAAACTATAAGATTCTTGCAAGCATTTTGAAGGTAATTTACCTGGTTTTCTAATAGGCACAAAAGGTAGTTTTAATCTAGCACTTAGCGCAGCTCCAAAAATAAAACCTCGACTTTCTATACCAACGATATAATCAAGTTTTGCGTTTTGATATTTTTCTACCAAGTGATCCATCAAAAATGCAAATGCTTCTTTGTTATTTAGCAAAGTAGTGATATCTCTAAAGATAATTCCTTCTTTTGGAAAATCCTTAATAGCTCTAATGCTATCTAATAAGTATTTTTTATCTTGTTCTTTCATCATAGTAATGCCTCGATTTTTGCTTCTAATTCTTTGATTCTTTGTCTTAATTTTTCATTTTCGATACGATATTGTGAATTTCTTGTTCTAAGAGAGGTTAGGTCTGCTTTGCTTTTGTTTAATTCCTCAGTTAAAATGTCAATATTACCCAAACTTCTTTGAAGCTGTACTTGTAATTTTCTAATGACTATTTCAGTATCATCAAGATTATTTTTTATGAATTCTTTTGCTACTTTTTCTTTATGAAGTAAGGTTTTATAATAAAGCAACATAATAGTCATATAAATACTAACACAAATTAATACAGTTAATACAAGCCAACTTAAAATCATAATTTTGCCTCTATTTTACTAATTCGCACGCAATGTCTTCCACCGCTAAAAGAAGTATTAATGAAATTTGAGATGATTTCAAAAGCCATATCTACTCCGGTTAGTCTAGCTCCTAAGGCTAAAACATTTGCATCGTTATGTTCTCTTGAGAGTCTAGCGCTTAAAGGTTCGTTACACAAAGCACAGCGTATATTTGTATGGCGATTTGCTGCTATACTCATACCAATACCTGATCCACACACTAAAATTCCAAAACTATTTTCATTAATTTTAGAGCTTAATAAATGTGCATAATCAGGATAATCACAACGATCCTCGCTAAAAGGACCTAAGTCTTCAAAGCCTATATTTTTTTCTTGTAAAAAATTAATAATTTCTTGCTTTAAAACAAAGCCAGCATGATCACTTGCTATGTAAATTTTTTCTCTTAACATTTAATAATCACTTATCATTTGAAATTTAAAGTATTAATTTTATCATATTTAATTAAAATTTTTCTTTCTTGTATATAATTATTTTTTAATATTTTCAAATATTTAATTTGATATAATAATACTAAACTTAAGGTAAAAAATGAAGCTTATTTTGATTGGTTCTTCAACGGGCGGTCCAAGCCAACTAAAGTTTTTATTTAATGATATAGAACTTAAAGATTGTGCGGTAGTGATTGCCCAACATATGAACCCAGCTTTTATTCCTTCTTTTGTAAATCAATTCAACAAAGAAGCAAAAAGTGATGTGATCATACCAAATGACAAAGAAGTTTTAAAAAATAAAATTTATATTTGTCAAAGAAATATGGTTTTAAGTGGAAATAATGCTTTGGTGTTAAATACTACAGAGCAAACAAGTAGTTTTAATCCAGGAATTGATGTTTTATTTCATTCAGCTGTAAATCTTTGCAAATATCATAAAATTTTAGCTTTGATTATGACAGGAATGGGTGATGATGGTGCTAAATCTTTATTTGAGCTTTATAAAGTTGGTGTGAGGTGTTTATGTGAAAATGAGGCAGATTCTATAGTATATGGAATGCCAAAAAAAGCTAGAGATACTAATCCAAATTTAAAACCTATGAGTTTAATAGAACTCAAAAAAGAAATAATAAATTTTATCAAATCATAGGATGGGAAGATGATAAAAATTACAGAAAATGAAATGAATGATTTTATAAAAATAGTAGAGCAAATAAGTGGAAATAATCTTAATACTAAAAAAGATATTTTATCTATAAAGCTACCTAAATTTTTACAAGAATTAGGTTTAAGCAGTCTTAGTGAATTAAATGAAAAAGTGCAGTTTCAAAGAAATTTAAAGCAAGAAACTATGGATTTTATCACAGTTTGTGAGACATATTTTTTTAGAGAATTAGAACAATTAAAAGATGTAATTTTTTATATAAAATCTCTTGATCGACCTGTAAATGTGCTTTGTGCCCCATGTTCAAGTGGTGAAGAAGTGTATTCTTTGGCTATTTTAGCAAGTGAGAATTTTGTTAAAGGTATGAATATAGTTGGTATAGATATTAATAAAAAAATGATAGATAAATGCAATGAAATGTTATATTCAGAGCGCTCAGTAGCTAGATTAAACACTATGCAAAAAACACGTTATTTTGATGTAAAAGATAGGATGTATCAGCTTAAAAAAGAAACTTTAGCTTGTAGATGTCGTTTTGAGCTTTGTAATGTTTTTGATGATTCTTTGTTTAAGCTTGGGAAATTTGATGTGATTTTTTCAAGAAATATGATGATATATTTTGATCAAGATTTCAAAATAAGACTAATGGAGCGTTTCCATAGGATATTAAATAGAGAGGGTAGAATATACCCAGGAAAATCAGATCTTGTACCTGAAACAGCGTATTTTGAAAAAAACTTTTCAGCGGGTGGGGTTTATTATTCTAAGGTGGATTAATTATATTTTTTATTAAACCACCACCAATAAATCGCCGCAAAGATAAAACATACTCCTAAGCCAAAAGTAAAATGGCTTAATTTTACTCCATAAAATTCAAATAAATATCCTGTTGAAAAAGCAATAATTGCACTAAAAGTTAAATACACCATATCATTATAGGCAATCACTCTACCATAATATCTTTTATCGCAATCATTTTGCAAAAGTGTGTAAGTATAGCTCCATAAAGATGAAGTACAAAAACCTGCCATTACTAAGCCTATAAAGGCAAGATAAAAGTTAAATTGCAAGCAAGCCCAAAGCATTATACCTATACCTTGCGCTAAGTATAAATATACTAAAGTGTTTTTATTAATATAAGGACTAAGTACATAAGGTCCTATGAGTAAAGATACGGCTCTTATAGCATTAGAAAGCCCTATGGCTAGAGGTATGGAAATAACTTTTGCGTATTCATATTCAGCCAAAAGAGTGATTAAAACATCATAAGCGGTTATCCCTACAACTCCATGAAGTAAAATTAAATGAATGATTTTTTTATTGTTAAATACATAAGCTAAACCTTCTTTGATTAATATAAAAAGATTGTTTTGTGTGGTATTTTTTTCATCAGGTAAGATTAAAGTTTTAAGTATAAGCATAGCACAAAATAGCATTAAAGTATCAGCTATGAAAGCTGGTTTTACTCCAAAAAGATCTATAAAAAGTCCTGCTGCGCCCATACCCAAAGCATATGATACAGCCCATATAATACTATGAAGCTCATTGCCTAGTTTTAATTCTTGTGGGGTTAAAATTTTAGGTAAAACTGACATTTCTGTTTGAAAATACATGCTTGCAACTGCCATACGCACAAAGGTTAAAAAGTATAAAAACCAAAGCATAGCTAAAGAATTTACAAAAATTAGCATAAAAATAGAAATCATCTCAATGCTAATCATTGTTAGCAATAAATTTTTAGGTTTAAATCTATCTACTATAACTCCATTTATAGGTGCAAGTATAATAGAAGGTAAAAAAACAAAAATAGCTGAAAAACCTATGATATTTGCGGGTGCTTGTAGCTCTTTGGTTAAGAGGGTAAAAACACCTACTTGAGAAAACCATGCACCAAAATAACTTATAAATTGTACCATTGCTAAAAGACGAAAAGTTTTATTGTTTTTAAGTAAAGACCTATAAGTCATGAGTATCCTATGAATATATGAAATTAAAGGGCTTAATTATATCGTTTTTAAGATTATTTTACATTTAAATGCTATAATAATTCTTTTTTATAAAAAAGGTTAATAATGAATAGATTAAGTAAAAATGAAGCATTAAATTTACTCCAAAATGCACCTTTATACGAATTAGGCGCAATGGCATATGAGAAAAAATTAGAGCTTCACCCTGAAAAAATAACTACTTTTGTGGTGGATAGAAATATAAATTATACAAATATTTGCTGTATTGATTGTGATTTTTGTGCTTTTTGTAGAAAAGAAAAAGATGATGATTCTTATATTTTAAAATACGAAGAAATAGGGCAAAAAATAGAAGAATTACAAGCCATAGGTGGAACGCAAATTTTATTTCAAGGTGGGGTGCACCCAAAACTTAAAATAGAATGGTATGAAGACTTACTTTCTTATATAAAAACTAATTATCCTACTATTACTGTGCATGGTTTTTCAGCAGTAGAGATAGCTTATATAGCAAGAGTTTCTAAAATTTCTATAGAAGAGGTTTTAAAAAGATTACAAGCTAAAGGACTTTTTTCTATACCTGGAGCGGGTGCTGAAGTATTAAGCGATAGGGTAAGAGATATCATCGCACCACATAAATGCGACACAGCTACTTGGCTTAGGGTGCATGAGAGTGCGCATAATATAGGTATGAAAAGTACTGCTACAATGATGTTTGGTACGGTTGAGAATGATGAGGAAATTATCGAACATTTTGATCATTTAAGAAATTTACAAGATAAAACAAATGGTTTTAGAGCTTTTATTTTATGGTCATTTCAAAGCGAAAATACTCCTTTGATTAAAAAACATCCTGAAATCATCAAGCAAAGCTCTAATAGATATTTAAGATTACTAGCTTTGGCAAGATTATATTTGGATAATTTTAAAAATTTACAAAGTTCATGGGTAACACAAGGCTCTTTAATAGGTCAACTTGCTTTAAAATTTGGTGCAAATGATTTAGGTTCAACTATGATGGAAGAAAATGTCGTAGCCGCAGCTGGTGCAAAATATAGAATGAATCAAGAACAAATGATAGAACTTATCAAAGATATAGGAGAATTACCTGCTAAACGCGATACAGCTTATAATATTTTAGAAAGGTTTTAATGCTAAATTTAGACTTTAATAATACTAAAATAGACATAATATATGAGTATGAAAACGAGCTTCCTGTGGTATTTTTTAAGCTCATTTTTAAAAATAGTGGAAAAATAGCAGAAAAACACAATAGAGGTTGTGCAAGTATGCTTGCTAGGCTTTTAAATGAAGGAAGTAATGATGAGTTTTTTAAAAGCTTAGAATACCGTGCTATAGAGCTTTATGCTAAGGCTAGTTTTGAGCATTTTCAAATTAGCATTAAATGCTTGAAAGAACATTTTGATTTTGCTTTAGAAAAATTACAAGAATTGTTTTTAAATGTGCGTTTTGATGAGAAAATCTTACAAAGATTAAAAACTTTAGCCTTAGGTGAGCTTGCAAGTTTAAATACTGATTATGATTATCAAGCAAAAAGACTTTTAAATAAAAATGTTTTCAAAGATGAAATTTTTGCTAGTGGTCTTGATGGGACTAAAGAAAGCATAGAAAAGATTAGCTTAAAAGAATTGCAAGATTTTATGAGTGAAAATTTAGTGCTTGATAATGCTTTATTTGTTTTTGGTGGAGATATTAAAGAAGACGAAGTGAAGGTCAAAACAGAAAAAATTTGCCAAATTCTAAAAAGAAATACCCCAAATCAAAACAAAAGTTACAAACTCATTGATGAAAGTATAGAAGTAAGTGAGCAAAAAAGTACCGAACAAGCTTATATATACTTTTGTTCTCCATTTAATATACAAATCAATAATGAAAAAATGTATTTAGCTAAACTTGCTTTATTTATCTTGGGTCAAGGTGGTTTTGGTTCGCGTTTGATGGAAGAAGTGCGTGTGAAAAGAGGCTTGGCGTATTCAGCATATGCTATGCTTGATGTAAATTTAAATTATAGTAGAGTTTTTGGGTATTTGCAAACTAAAAATGAAAGCTCTAATGAGGCTAAAACTTTAGTTAAGGAAGTTTTTGAAAACTTTGTCCAAAATGGAGTAAACGAGAAAGAATTTCAATTAGCTAAGCAATTTTTAGTAGGTTCTATGCCCTTAAGGTATGAAAGTTTGGCTAAAAGACTAGATATAATGCTAAATGAATATTTACATGGTTTAAAACTTGGAAATTTAAAAGAAGAAATGCAAAAGATCAAAAACACTACCTTAGATGAGCTAAATGACTTTATCAAAACACATAGTGAAATTACAAAAGTGAGTTTTGCAAGTATAGAAAATGAAAGTTGAAGAAAAGGATTTAAAACTACTTCATGCTTTAGGGGTTAAAAATTGTATTGATTTGGCT
Source organism: Campylobacter sp. W0066.2 (assembly GCF_024723515.1). NCBI lineage: Bacteria > Pseudomonadati > Campylobacterota > Epsilonproteobacteria > Campylobacterales > Campylobacteraceae > Campylobacter > Campylobacter sp. W0066.2. The sequence goes on from NZ_JANQCV010000002.1 coordinate 11,353, forward strand.
TTGATTTTGCCTAAAAAATTTGATGATTTTAGAATTTCAAAGTTTCCAAAAGATACATTTTGCACCCAAAATGTAAAAATTATCAGCACGCAAAATCATCACTCTCAGCTTTTTATACTTTGTGAATGTTTAGAATGGGGTATAAAAGCAAATATAGTGATTTTTCATCCTAATAAATGGCATTTTAAAATTTTTAAACATAATGCTTTAGTTTGTATTTATGCAAAGATGAATTTTTTTAATGGAATTTGGCAGTTTATAAACCCAAAAATAGTAAAAAATATAGGTCAAATAGTCCCTAAATACCAAATTAGCTCTATTAAAGATGAAAGCATAAAAAAACTTATCTTAAAATATGTCAATGAAACTAACTTAAAAGCATTAAATTTAGAACAAAAATACATTAATTTGCTTTTAAATTTACACAATTACGATGATTTGATTCTCTATGAAAATTTTAACACCATAGTTAAAGATTTAAAATATATAGAAATTTTTAATCATTTAAGGCGTTTAAAAGGTAAAAAAATATCACAAAATGCTTATAAAATAGAACTTTTCGATATAAGCTCTTGGCTTAATGGTTTGGAATTTAACCCTACAAATGATCAGCTTTTAGCGATAGAAGATATTAAAAAAGATTTGCAAAATAAAGTTGCTAAAAGGCGTGTGGTGATGGGCGATGTGGGTTGTGGTAAGACTTTGGTTATACTTGCTGCAAGTTTGCTAGTGTATCCTAAAAAGGCTATTTTAATGGCTCCAACTAGTATATTAGTAGAGCAAATTTATCATGAAGCAAAAAGACTTTTGCCTGATTTTGTTAATGTGCTGCTTTTAAAAGGTGGTAAAAAAGATAAAGATTTAGCGAAATTAAAAGAACAAGCTCATTTTATCATAGGTACACATGCACTCATTCATCAAGAAGAATTTGAAGCAGTTTTAGTGATGATAGACGAGCAACACCGCTTTGGCTCTAATCAAAGACAAAAAATAAGCGAGCTTAGTAAAAACTCTCAATATGCTCCACATATTGTGCAATTTTCTGCTACACCTATACCAAGAACACTTTCTATGATACAAAGTGAGCTTGTAAATTTTAGTTTTATTAAACAAATGCCCTTTAAAAAAGATATTAAGACTTTTTGCATACAAGATAAAGATTTTAAATATTTGCTTAAAAAAATTGATGATGAACTTGCCAAAAATCATCAAGTAATCATCATTTATCCTTTGGTAAATGAAAGTGAAAATATAGATTATTTATCACTAGAGCAAGCGCAAGGATATTGGATAAACAAATATAAAAATGTTTATGTAACCCATGGAAAAGATAAGAATAAAGATCAAATTTTACAAGAATTTAGAGAAAAAGGCACGATTTTACTTTCTACGACCGTGGTTGAAGTGGGGATTTCTTTGCCAAGACTTAGTGTGATTGTTATTGTTGGGGCTGAAAGACTTGGGCTTGCTACCTTACATCAGCTTCGAGGTAGGGTAGGTAGAGTAGGGCTTGAGAGCTTTTGTTATTTATATACTAAGCAAAAAGAAATTCCAAGTCGTTTGCTTGAATTTGCTAAAACTTTAGATGGATTTAAAATAGCTGAACTTGATTTAAAAAATAGATTAAGTGGGGATTTGCTAGATGGTAGAGTGCAACATGGCAATCATTTTAAATTCTTTGATTTTGCAGATGATGAAGAACTAGTTTTAAAAGCAAAAGAAAGTATCAAAAATATGGAAAAAGAAAATGGATAAACACTTTGAAATTTTAATTTCTAAAGGCAAGAAAAAACATTTTAACAAAGGGAATATTTTATTTTTTCAAGGTGAAAAGGCAAATAAAATTTATATTTTACTAAGTGGAAAAATGCGTATATATAAGGTGAATGCAAAAGGTTTTGAACTAACACTGCATACTTTAACTCCGGTAAATTTTATAGCCGAAATGCCTGTGTTTGAGGGTATTAATTACCCAGCTAATGCAATTTGTGAGCAAGATTGTGAAATTTGTGTTTTTGACTTTGATGAATTTAAAAAATTATGCTTGGAAAATGGAGAATTTAGCTTTTTACTTTTGACTTCTTTAATCGGCAAAATTCGAATTTTAGAAAATTTCATCAGACAAAAATCTTTGGATTTAAAGTCAAGATTAGTCAGCTTTTTACTAGAAAATGAAGAAAAATTACAAAATTTAAAGCAAAAAGAAATCGCTGTGATTTTAAATTTATCCCCAGAATCTTTGTCGCGTTTTTTAAAAGAATTAAAACAAAATGAGCTTATTTGCACAAATAAAGGTAAAATAGCAATTTTAAATAAAGAAAAAATGCAAAATTTAATTAAGTCTTTTTAAGTCTTATTTGTTACAATATTGTATTTAAAGTATGGAAGGTTTTATGGATTTTGATTTTTTAATCAAGTTTAGCCCTATGTTTATACAAGCTTCTTGGCTTACTTTAAAACTTGCTATTTATGGAGTATTTTTTTCATTTTTAGTAGGTTTATTTTGTGTGGGAGTAAGTTATTTTAAATTTTCTTTTTTAAATACAATCTGTAAAATTTATATAGAATTTTCAAGAAATACACCTTTATTAATTCAGCTTTTCTTTTTATATTATGCCTTGCCTGAGTTTGGGATACACCTTAGTTCTTTTGCTTGTGCTGTGATAGGACTTAGTTTTTTAGGCGGTTCTTATATGGCTGAGAGTTTAAGAGCAGGCATGGAAGCGGTGAAAAAACAACAATATGAATCAGGACTTTCTTTGGGTTTAAGTAAATGGCAAAATTTCCGTTATATTATCATGCCTCAAGCTTTGGGTATAGCTATGCCAAGCATTAGTGCAAATATCATTTTTTTACTCAAAGAAACTTCAGTAGTAAGCATTATTGCTTTAGCAGATTTAGTATATGTGGCTAAAGATCTTATAGGACTTTATTATAAAAGTAATGAAGCTTTATTTGCTTTGGTACTTTGTTATTTGATTTTGATTTTACCTTTATCTTTAGTGTTAAATCGTATAGAAAAAAGGTTAAATTATGTTTGAAATTTTAAATCAAGATACCTTTTTTAGACTAGCACAAGGTTTAAAGGTCACTTTAGAGCTTTCGTTAATTAGTGTTTTAATTTCACTCATAGGAGGAGTATTTTTTGGAATTTTAATGCATTCTAAAAATAAATTCCTTTATGCTTTTTGTCGTTTTATGCTTGAGTTTGTGCGTATTATGCCTTTGATTGTTTGGCTTTTTATAGTGCATTTTGGTTTGGCAAAATGGTTTGGATGGCATTTGAGTGCTTTAGGTTCTAGTATTATTGTTTTTAGTATTTGGGGTGTGTTTGAGATGATGGATTTGGTTAGATCATCTTTAGCAAGCATACCGAATCACCAGTATGAATCAGGATTTTCACTAGGTTTTAATAAATTTGAAGTTTATCTTTTTATCATTATGCCTTTATCTTTAAGAAGATTGTTACCAATGAGTATTAATCTTTTTACAAGAATTATTAAAAGTACTTCAGTGATTTATCTAATTGGCGGTATAGAGCTTATTAAGGTAAGTCAACAAGTGATTGAGCTTAATTTATTTCAAAATTCTTACGCAGCTTTTGTGATTTATGGTTTGATTTTATTGATTTATTTTATACTTTGCTATCCTTTGTCGGTATATTCAAAGTTTTTAGAGAAAAAATGGAGCTAATATGAGCATTTTAAAAATACAAAATTTACAAAAATATTATGATGATCATCATGTTTTAAAAGATATAAATTTAGAAGTAAATCAAAAAGAAGTAGTGGTTATACTAGGTCCAAGTGGCTGTGGGAAATCTACACTTTTAAGATGTATTAATGGTTTAGAAGAAATGGCTGATGGGGCTATTTTTGTAGATGATGAGAAAATTGATAAAAATTATAAAAAATGGACTCAAATTCGCCAAAAAATAGGTATGGTGTTTCAATCTTATGAGCTTTTTGATCATTTAAATGTGGAGCAAAATATACTTTTAGGACCTTTAAAGGTGCAAAAAAGAAAAAAAGAAGAGGTTTTAGAAGAAGCAAAATACTGGCTTGATAGAGTAGGGCTTTTGCATAAATTAAAAGCTTATCCTAAAGAGTTAAGTGGCGGACAAAAACAACGCATTGCTATAGTTAGAAGCCTTTGTATGAATCCTGAAATCATGCTTTTTGATGAAGTGACAGCAGCACTTGATCCTGAAATCGTACGTGAAGTTTTAGATGTGATTTTAAATTTGGCAAAAGATGGTATGACTATGCTTATAGTTACACATGAAATGGGTTTTGCTAGAGCAGTTGCTGATAAAATAGTTTTTATGGATGATGGAAAAATAGTAGAAATTTCAAAGCCTGATGAATTTTTTGAAAATCCAAAAACTGATCGTGTGAAGAAATTTCTCAATTTGTTTGATTTTCATCGTTAGTTTTTATTTTTTAAGAAATTTTTTAGAAAAATAATATAAAGTTTAAAAATAAAATTTTAATATAAGGATAAAAACATGAAAAAGATTTTTCTTTTGTCGTTTTTGATAGCACTTTTTTTTAGCGCATGCTCAAATTCAAATTCCAATGAAAACTCTATAGAGAAAATCAAACAACAAGGTGTTATCCGTATAGGTGTATTTGGCGATAAACCTCCATTTGGCTACCTAGATGCTCAAGGGAAAAATCAAGGCTATGATGTATATTTTGCTAAACGCATAGCAAAAGAGCTTTTAGGGAATGAGTCTAAAGTGCAATTTATTTTAGTCGAAGCAGCAAATAGGGTAGAGTTTTTAGAATCAAATAAAGTAGATTTAATCTTAGCTAATTTTACTAAAACTCCAGAAAGAGAAGCTGTGGTGGATTTTGCTTTGCCTTATATGAAAGTTGCTCTTGGTGTAGTGGCTCCTAAAGGATCAGATATTAAAACTTTAGATGATTTAAAAAGCAAAACTTTGATTTTAAATAAAGGTACAACAGCTGATGCGTATTTTACAAAAAATATGCCAGAAATTAAAACCATTAAATTTGATCAAAACACAGAAACTTTTGCAGCTTTAATCGGTAAAAGAGGCGATGCGCTAAGTCATGATAATGCTTTACTTTTTGCTTGGGCTAAAGAAAATCCAAGTTTTGAAGTGGTGATTAAAGAACTTGGAAATCATGATGTTATAGCTCCTGCTGTAAAAAAGGGCGATGAAGCTATGTTGAAATTTATCAATGATTTGACTATAAAATTACAAAATGAGCAATTTTTCCACAAGGCTTATGATGAAACCTTAAAGCCATTTTTTAGTGATGATGTAAAAGCTGATGATGTAGTAATCGAAGGTGGCAAAATTTAATAATGCAAAAAGCCTTTAAAAATACCATCTATGCTTCTTTAGGTGGTATTTTAGAATTTTATGATTTTGTTTTATTTATCTTCTTTGCAAGTGTTTTTGCAAAAATTTTCTTTCCTCAAAATGATGATTTTTGGTCATTAATCTATACCTATGTAGCCTTTGGAGCAGGGTATTTAGCTAGACCTTTTGGTGCTGTTGTTTTAGCACATTTTGCAGATATTAAAGGGCGTAAGAATGTTTTTTATATCAGTATGCTTTTAATGGTCGTGCCAAGTTTTATTTTGGCCTTTTTACCTACTTATGAAAGTATAGGACTTTTTGCTACTTTTATGCTTTTTATCATACGGATAGCTCAAGGACTAGCCATAGGAGCTGAAGTTAGTGGTGCTTGGATTTTTGTGAGTGAATTTGTGAGTAAAAAAATACTTGGCTTGGCACTTGGTTTTATTTCAGCGACTTTAACTTTAGGCTTATTGCTTGGAAATTTAGCGACTTTAAGTATATATGCGTATTTTAATAAAGAAGAAGTAGAAAGCTTTGCTTGGAGAATTCCTTTTTTTATAGGGGGATTTTTTGGCATATTAGCTTTATTTTTGCGTACAAAACTTAACGAAACACCAGCTTTTAAAAACATAAAAGAAAAAGAAAAAATTTTAAATTTTCCACTTTTGCAAGCTTTAAAAACACATAAGAAAAGTATGTTAATATGCGCTTTACTTACTGTGGTTTTAACAAGCGGGGTGGCTACTTTAATGATATTGCCACAATATTTTGAAAGCCTATTAGGAGTTAGCAAAACTACTGCTTTGACATATCAAAATTTGGCCATAGTGATGATCATACTAGGAAGTTTAGTGCAAGGTTATTTGGCTGATTTTTTAGGGCATTTTAAAATTTGTTTGATTTTTACTTTGCTTTTTGGAGTTTTTGGTATAAGTTTTAGTTTTTATAATGAGTGGTTTTTATCGTTTTATTTACTTGCTTGTTTTGCGCAAGGTATTATAACTTTTGCTCCTATTTTTATGACTCAAATTTTTACCACAGAGTTAAGATCAAGTGGTCTTTCTTTTGCTTATAATATCTCTTATGCGATTTTAGGTTTTTTAATACCCTTTATTGTTAATTTTATGTATGAGAAGTATTTTTATATTTATATTATTTTTATAGTGATTGCTAGTTTGTTAAGCATGTTTTTGATAAAAGTATTTTTAAAATAAAAACCAGTATTAAAAACTTTAAATTATAAACTATAACTTTGCTATAATTATATTTTATATTTTAGAGGTGTAAATGAATAAAATTTTATTACTAGCTGATGGGATTTTTGCTAAAGATTTTTTAAGGAAAATTCATAGCAATAAAACTTTTAAAGAGTCTTTGAGTGTTGTTTATTATAATGATGAAAGTGTGGATTTGGAGTTAGAAAATGAGCAAATATCTTTTTATAAATTTGATCCTACAAGTTTGGTTAAACTAGAAAATTTATTAAAGGAAGAATTCCATCAAGCTATCATCTATATGAAAGAAGAAGCAGATATGTTAGCTTGCTATAAAAATTTAAGAAAATTACACCCAAGATTAAACATAGTTATCATGGATTTGTGGAATAGTCAAATTGATGATAATTTTTGTGAAATGATTAATGTTTATGATACTTTAAACACGAGATTAACAGGTTGTTTAGATAATATGCCTTCTATGGCACAATTTATAGGGCTTGGGCAAGGTGAGATAATGGAGGTAAAAATTCCTGCAGGATCAAGCTTTGCTTATAGACATATAAGCTCTATTAGCCAAAAACGTTTTAAAATTGTAATGGTTTATAGAAATAATGAATTTATCCTAGCAAGACCCGGGCTTATTTTAATGCCAAATGATAGTATTTTAATCGTAGGCGATCCTAAAGTTTTACAAAGTGTTTTTACTAATGTTAAAACAAGCTTAGGACGCTTTCCATCACCTTTTGGTGATAATATACTTTGTATTATAGATATGAAAAAAATGAGTGAGTTTGCTATAGAAAAGCTTATTTTTGCAAGTTTACTTTTACATGCAAGGATTAATAGTAAAAAGCTTTATTTTAAAGTGATTAATCCTACTTTAACTCCTATGTATTATAAACTTAAAGCCTTGCATAAAAATAGTATTGAAGTGATATTTGACTATGAAAGTACAAATGTAAAAGACATTAAGCCTTTTGTAGAAAATACTAGCATAGGTTTACTTATAGTGGAAGATTATCTTTTTGAAAAAGAAAAAAGTTTTCTTTTTACTTTAAAAATTCCTGTGTTAAAAGCAGGTAAAGGGGATTTTGCGGATTTAAAATCTTCAGTAGTTTTAAGTTCAAATTTTGAAGATGTAGAGGGTATTGCTTCTATTATGCTTGATTTAAATAAGCAAATCCAACTAGGGCTTGCTTTGTATTATTATGATTTAAAACTAAATAAAGCTGAAATTTTTGAATACCACCAATATTTTGAAAGCCTTTCAAAACTCCATGATGAAAAATTACTTTTAATAGAAGAAAAAGAACATAATCCTATCAATAAATTTTCTTATAAACAAAATGTATTGCATTTTGTGCCATTTAATGAAAAAATTTTAGGAAGTAATTTCAATAAAATTTTAAAAACAGATTTAAATACGATATATTATAAGATGAGTAAAAATTATCAATTATTTATACCATCGCTGTGAGAAAACAATGCAAGTTAAGGTAAATTTAGAAAATAATACAAGTTATAATGTCTATATAAATGAGCTAGAAAAGTTAAATTTTGATACTAAAGTAGTGATTTTAACTAATGAATTAATAGCAAAGCTGCATTTAGATACGCTTTTGGAAAAAATTCAAGCTAAAGAGCTTTTTATCATAAAAATTAAAGATGGTGAAGAGTATAAAAATTTACAAACTATAGAATATATCTTAGATCAAATGTGTGCTTATAAGCTAGATAGAAAAAGCTTGCTTATAAGCTTTGGTGGCGGGGTTATCTCTGATATGGGTGGTTTTGTAGCAAGTATATATCAAAGAGGGATAGAATTTATCAATATTCCCACAACCTTACTAGCTTGTGTGGATGCAAGTGTGGGTGGTAAAACTGGAGTGAATAATAAATTTGGCAAAAACTTAATAGGCACTTTTTATCAGCCAAAAGCGGTGTATTGTGAAAGTAAGTTTTTAAAAACGTTGCCTTCAAGAGAACTAGCTGTGGGCATGGCTGAATTTATCAAAATGGCTGTGGTTTTTGATAAGGAAATTTTATCTTTTTTAGAAAATTTGAACGAGGATAAATTTTTAAATGCTAAATTAGATGATATTACCTTGGCTCAAATCATCAAAAAAAGCATAGAGCTTAAAGCTAGTGTGGTTTCACAAGATGAAAAAGAAAGCGGTTTAAGAATGCTTTTAAACTATGGGCACACTTTTGCTCATGTTATAGAAAATCAAACAAGGTATAAAAAATACTTACATGGTGAAGCTGTGTCTATAGGTATGAATATGGCAAATGTTTTAGCGTTAAATTTAGGATTATTAAATGAACAAGAATGCCAAAGAGTACAAAATTTACTTGTGAAATTTAAATTACCCATATCTTATAAAATTCCAAATACACAAGAGTTTTATAATGCCTTTTTTTTGGATAAAAAGACACATTTTCAAAAGATTAATTTCATTTTAGCTTGTGGTTTGGGAAAAGCTTGCATAAAAAATGATATAAACAAAGAAGATATTTTACGCGCTTTAGAGGTGTTTACATGAAAAAGATTTTTTTACTTTTATTTTTACCTTTTTTGATACTTTTAGCACAAGATGATATAGAGCATTTAGAGCAAAAACTCAATGAATTGCATAATAATTTAACATATAATACTTGGGTGATTAAATATAATAATTTTAATATTTACAGAAAAACTCAAAATGAAATTTTAGCTTTAGAAAAAGAAAGCTTAAAGGCCAATGAGCGTAATAAAAGCATTATAGAAAGGCAAATTTTAATCTTAAAAGAAAGATTAGAGCTTTTAAGTGAGTATAAAAGTGCAAATTTTTCTAAGATGGTTTTAGCGCCTGAAGAAGTTGATAAAATAGATAAACCAACTAATCCTTTAGCCATCATTTCAGCATACTCACACATAAAAAAACTAAGACGTGATAAAGAAGAATATGTTAATCTCTTAAATAGTTTTAAGCAAACTTTAGATGAGCTTATAAAAGAAAATGTTTTAGTGGCTGAGATAGCTAAATTAGCTCCTAGTAAAGAACATGATGAGTATTTAAAAATATCTAATCAAATGGTAAGAGATTTTTCACAAACCTTGCGTTTTGGAGAAATTTCTTATTCTGTGTATGAGAAAAAAATACAAGAAGAAATTGAAAAAACAACAGCTTCTGTTAAAATTCAAGGTGTAAGAGCTTTCAATATAGTTTTGGCTATTATTATCGTTGTAGCTATAGCATTTTTACTCAAATTTATAGCTAGAAAATATATAGGCGATAATGATCGCTTTTATACAGCAAATAAAATCATTAATTTTATTAATATCAATGTGATTATTTTGATTTTACTTTTTGGATATATTGAAAATATTAGCTATTTGGTTACTGTGCTTGGTTTTGCCTCTGCTGGTTTGGCTATTGCTATGAAAGATATGTTTATGTCTATGCTTGGCTGGTGTGTGATAGTTTTTGGTGGAAGTTTTAGAGTGGGCGATAGGGTTAGAGTTTTTCAAAACAATACGCATTATATTGGTGATATAATTGATATTTCGTTTTTAAGAATAACCTTATATGAAGATATTTCTTTGCTAACTTATACAGATAATCGAAGAAGTGGTAGGATAATTTTTATACCAAATAATTTTATATTTACCAATCTTATATCAAATTATACTCATCATGGTATGAAAACAGTTTGGGATGGACTTGATATTACTTTGACTTTTGATTCAAATCATCAAAAAGCCTTAGAAATAGTGGAAGAAATCGTTATAAAATCTTCTAAAGGTTATACAAAAATTGCAAAAGAATCTATGAGTAAATTAAGAAATGAATACAGCATTAGAAATCCTAAAGTAGAGCCTAGGTTTTTTACATTTTTAGAAGGTTATGGCATGAGAATTTCTGCTTGGTATATGACAAATTCTTATGCGGCTTTGATTTTAAGAAGTAATATAAGCAAAGAAATCATTAATGAATTTAATAAACATGATGATATAAAAATAGCTTATCCATCGCAAAATTTATATATGGCAAAACATGAATTTATAGAAAATAAGGAAGATATTTGAAAAAAAAGGTATATTTTAAAACTTTTGGTTGTAGAACTAATATTTATGATACGCAATTATTAAAAACTTATATTAAAGATCATATTGTTACACAAAATGAGCAAGAAGCTGATGTGATAGTGATAAATTCTTGCACGGTTACAAATGGTGCTGATAGCGGGCTTAGAAGCTATATTAATGGTGTAAAGAAAAATGGAGTTAAGGTTATACTTACAGGCTGTGGTGCTGTAAGCAAGGGAAAGGATTTTTTTGATAAAAAAGAAATTTTTGGAGTTTTAGGGGCTTCTAATAAAGATAAAATCAATGAGCTAATCTCGCAAGATAAAGCCTTTTATGAGCTTGGAAATTTACGCTTTATTGATACAAAAATCGTAAGTAATTATGAAAATCACACTAAAGCTTTTGTAAAAATTCAAGAAGGATGTGACTTTGCTTGTAGCTATTGCATAATCCCAAGTGTTAGAGGTAAATCAAGAAGTATGCCAAGTGAGGAAATAATAAAACAAATCAAACTTCTTGCACAAAATGGTTATAGTGAAGTAGTTTTAACGGGTACGAATATAGGAAGTTATGGTTTAAAAGATAAAACTACACTTGGAAAATTATTACAAGAAATAGGCAAGGTTAATGGTATAAAAAGAGTAAGACTTGGGAGTTTGGAGCCTGCTCAAATTGATGAGAGTTTTAAAGAAATTTTAGATGAGCCTTGGCTTGAAAAGCATTTGCATATTGCCCTACAACATACCCATGAAAAAATGCTACGCATAATGCGTAGAAGATCGCATACGCAAAATGATTTAGCACTGTTTAATGAGTTAAGTCAAAAAGGTTTTGCTTTAGGAACAGACTTTATCGTAGCACACCCTGGAGAAAGTGAGTTGATATGGCAAGAAGCTTTAGAAAATTTTAAGCAATTTAAACTTACGCATATCCATGCTTTTATTTTCTCACCGCGTGATGGAACGCATTCTGCTTCTATGAGTGAGCGAATCAATGGTGATATAGCCAAAGAAAGATTAAATATTTTAAAAGATATAGTTGCGCAAAATAATTATGAGTTTAGAAAAAATCAAAAAGATGTTTTAGAAATTTTAGTTGAGAGTAAAAAAGATGGTTTTTATGAAGGCTATGATCAATTTTTTAATAAAATCAAAATTACAAGTAAAGAAGACATTGCTAAACAATGGATAAATATTGAAAAATATGAATGCAAAGAAGATTGTAACTATGTAAGGTTAGAGGATGAAAAATAAAAAGATTATCTTAGCTTCATTTTTATTGCTTTGTGTTTTTGTAATAGTTGCGTTTATAAAAAATCAACCTGATTATATTAGCAAGGCTGCTTATGAAGAGCTTTTAGAGCAAAATTTAATCCAAAAAGCCATAGTAGAAAATAATGAAATATTATTAAAAAGCAAAGAAGGAAATTTTTTAATTGCTAAAGATGTAGTGGATTTAAATGCTTTGTGGCAAAAAATTCCTTTAGAATATGCTAAAGATTATAATTTAAGTGAGTTTTTTTTGATATTTATTTTGCTTGCTTTTCTTGTAAGTTTTTTACTCTTTCTTAGTAAAAAAAATAAAGATAGACAAAATTTACTTTCTTTAGAAAAAAACATTTTAGAAAAAAATGAACAAAATAACACTATACAAGATGTAGTAAGTGAGGTTAAATTCAAAGATGTAGCAGGGGTTGGTGAGGCTAAGGTAGAGCTTTTAGAAATTGTTGATTTTTTAAAAAATCCTCAAAAATACAAAGATTTTGGCGTGAAAATGCCAAAAGGCGTTTTACTAGTAGGGCCTCCTGGAGTGGGAAAAACTTTGATAGCAAAAGCAGTAGCAGGTGAGGCTGGGGTACCATTTTTTTATCAAAGTGGGGCTAGTTTTGTAGAAATTTATGTAGGTATGGGCGCAAAAAGAGTTAGAGAGCTTTTTTTAAAAGCTAAATCAAAAGCTCCAAGTATCATTTTTATAGATGAAATTGATGCAGTTGGTAAAAGTAGGGGGGATTTTTCTAATGTAGAAAGAGACAATACGCTAAATCAACTTTTAACTCAAATGGATGGATTTGAAGATAATAGTGGTGTTATAGTGATGGCCGCTACAAATAAAATCGATCTTATGGATAATGCGCTATTAAGGTCAGGTCGTTTTGATAGAAGAATTTTTATATCTTTGCCTGATTTTAAAGATAGAATGCATATTTTGCAAAATTATATGAAAGAAAAAAAATCTAGTGTAGATTTAGAAAAAATTGCAAAAGCTAGTGTGGGTTTTAGTGGAGCAGCTTTAGAGACTTTAGTTAATGAAGCGGCTATTAATGCTATAAGAAGAAAATCAGATTTAATAGAAGAAAATGATTTTTTTGCAGTGCTTAATAAAGTTTTAATGGGTAAAAAAAAGATTTTTTCTCTAAGTGATAAGGAAAGAAAAATTCAAGCCACATACCAAGCGGCTAAAGCCTTGTGTGCTTTTTATTTTGATGTTAAATTTGAAAAAATTACCTTAATTGAAGATAGATTTAAAGAGTATGAAAATACTATCAAATCAAAATCAGAATTATTAAATAAAATAAAAGTTTTTCTAGCAGGCTCGGTTGCTATGGAGCTTATTTTTAATGAAAGCTATACTAATGCACAAAGCGATCTTTTAAAGGTTAAAGAATTACTTACTTTCATGGAAACTTTTGCTATGGCAAATGAGGGTTTATTACAAGAGCAAAAGCAAGAAGTGAAAGAATTTTTAGAATTAATGAAAGAAAAAGTAGTGAGATTGGCTGGTATTCTTTTGGAAAATGAAAAAATAGAAAAACAAGATGTAGAAAAAATCATAATGGAGTAAAAATGGTAAAAATAGGAATTTTAGTACTTTCAGACAGGGCAAGCAGTGGAATTTATGAAGATAAATCCGGAGTAGAGATAGAAAAAATTTTAGATTCTTATATAAAAAATGAAAAAAGCTTTTATTATGAGCTAATTCCTGATGAGTATGATTTAATCATAGAAAAATTAGCTTATTTAGCAGATGATGTAAAATGTGATTTGATTTTTACTACAGGGGGTACGGGGCCTGCTTTGCGTGATGTTACACCAGAAGCAACGCAAGCAGTGTGTGATAAAATGCTTCCAGGTTTTGGGGAGTTAATGCGTGCAAAAAGCTTAGAATATGTGCCAACAGCTATACTTTCAAGACAAAGTGCAGGCATAAAAGGAAAATCATTGATTGTCAACTTACCAGGTAATCCAAAAGCTATAAGAGAATGCATTGAGCCTATATTTTCTGCTATTCCTTATTGTGTGGATTTAATAGGTGGAGCTTATATTGAAAACAATGAAGAGGTAATTTCTGTATTTAGGCCAAAGAAAAAGTAAGTCTAGCTAGACTTACTTTGAGGTTTCATAGCCTTGTGATAAAAGTACGTTCATACCGCCTTTTAAATTAGTAACTTCTATGCCATTTTGATCTAGTAAAGCAGAAGCTTTAGCGCTTCTCGAACCACTTCTACAAACTATAGCGATAGGTTTATTACTTGAAATCTTTTTAATTTCCTCAACGAAATTTTTATTTACACTACCATCTTCGTTGTAAAAACTAATTTTAATGGCGTTTTTTATTGTACCAGTTTGTGCCCATTCACTAGGTTTTCTAACATCAATTACTTGATAATTTTCCAAAATATCCGCATTAATATCGATATTTTTCACTTCTGCTAAAACAAAACTAGCACAAAGTGTCAAAGATAAAAATATTTTCTTCATAATTAACTTTCCTTTTTTGTAGCTTCATAGCCTTGCGATAAAAGTGCTACCATGCCACCGTCTAGATTGGTGCATTCTATACCTAGAGCATCTTCTATCATCATAGCAGTATGTTTGCTTCTTGAGCCTGTAGCACACACAAAGGCTATGTTTTTATTTTGATAATCTACTTTTTCTTTAAACTCTTGGATGAAATTTTCATTCATAAAGCCATTATCATCGCAAAGTGCGATGAGTATAGCTTCTTTTATAACTCCGCTTTTCCATTCACTCGGAGTTCTTACATCTATAATACAAAATTCGTGCAAAATATCTTTAGAAATAGCTATATTTTTCATTTTTCTAAAGCCTTGGAAACGATTTTGCTTAAGGCATTGTTAAATTCGCTAGGGTTATCTATACCCATGCCTTCACTAAGTTTAGCCATATTTAAAAGAATATGCGCCATTTCATTAGTTAAGGTATCATTTTCTTTTAAGGCTTTTAAAATTTCATGATTAGGATTGATTTCAAGTATAGGTTTAACTTGTTGTTCTTGCCCCATTTGTTTAAGAATTTGTTGCATAGCAAAATCAGGTTTATTTTGATCATAAACAATACAGCTTGGACTATTTGAAAGTCTTTGGCTAAGTTTTACCTCTTCAACTTCATCTTTTAAAACTTCTTTTATTTTGATGAGCAAGCTTGCAAATTCAGCCTTTTGTTTTTCGCTAGTTTCTTCACTAGCTAGATGATTGATAGCGCTAAATTTTAAACCTTCAAATTCATTCATCATAGGCATAACTATGGTATCAATTTCCTCATCAAGCAATAAAACATTGATATTTTTTTGTTTATAGCTTTCAAGTAATGGAGAATTTTTTAAAAGTTTTTCATTTTTTCCGCTAATATAAAAAATTTCATTTTGACCTTCAGCTAGGTTTTGTTTATACTCATCAAGATCAATTAATTCTTCTTTATTTGAGTTTTTAAAGTATAAAAGCTTAGCTATAGCGTCTTTGTTTTCGCCAAAACCATATAAACCCTCTTTTAAAACTTTTCCAAAATTCTCATGGAATTTAAGATAGTTTTCTTTATCTTTTTCTTTGAATTTTTTAAGTTCTGCTAGGATTTTTTTAACACTTGCTTCTTGAACGCTTTTTAAAATTTTATTTTCCTGTAAGATCTCACGACTTACATTAAGCGGTAAATCTTCTACATCAATAATCCCGCGTACAAATCTTAAATAAGTTGGTAATAATTCTTTATCATCATCGCTGATAAAAACTCTTTTTACATAAAGTTTTAAACCACTTTTATAATCTACTCTATATAAATCAAATGGAGCTTGTGCGGGTATAAAGAATAAAGAATTATATTCTATAGAACCTTCAGCTTTTGTGTGGATATAAAGCATAGGTTTGTTTGAGTCATGGAAGTTTTGTTCATAAAATCTTTCATAATCTTCAGCTTTTAAGCTTGCTTTATTTTGTCTCCATAAAGCACTTGCTGTGTTAATTTGAGTGTTTTTTAATTCTTTTTTAGGTTCTTTTTCGCCTTCTTCTAATGGCAAATATTCTTCTTTTTCCATAAAAATAGGAAATTGTATGTGGTTTGAGTATTTTTCTACTATACTTTCAATACGGTATGAGTTTAAAAATTCTTCATCTTTTAAATGTAAGGTTATGCAAGTACCTTGCTCACCTTTATTTGCATCTTCTATTTCATAACCACTAGCATCAGAAGTCCAAAGATAAGCTTTATCATCTAATGCCTTTTTGCTTAAAACCTCTATTTTAGAAGCCACCATAAAAGCAGAGTAAAAACCTACACCAAATTGTCCTATAAGTTGTGAGTCTTTTTTGGTATCACCACTTAAGTTTTCTAAAAAGCTTTTTGTACCACTTTTAGCAATGGTTCCAAGGTGATTAATTAAATCTTCTTTATTCATACCTATACCATTATCACTTATGGTTAGGGTTTTTGCTTCTTGATTGAAGTTTATTTGAATTTTTGGTTCAAATTTTAAATTTTTATAAGCATCATCACTCACGCTTAAATAACTAAGTTTATCAAGTGCGTCGCTTGCATTAGAAATAAGCTCTCTTAAAAAAATTTCTTTGTTTGAATACAAAGAATGAATCATAAGTTGTAAAAGTTGATTAACTTCAGTTTGAAATTGCATTTATATCTCCTTTATTTAAAAATTAAAAAACCAATCCATACTGCCAAAAGACAAAGGATAACATTTAAAATAATATTTAGAAAAAAGTGAAAATAATCACCACTTTGCAAAAATAGCAAATTTTCATAAGAAAAAGTTGAAAAAGTCGTAAAAGCACTTAAAAAACCTGTGCTAATTAAACTTTTAGTAAAAATATGCACACCTTTAGAGTTTGCATAAGAAAAAAACAAGCCCATTAAAAAAGATCCTATGATATTAACAAGTAAAGTACCATAGGGAAAATCATGTGGAATGATTTTATTAAAAAAGCTACTAGTAAGCATTCTAGATACAGCCCCTAAAAAGCCACCAAAACCTACAGCCAAAACCGTACTAATCAAGCTTTTGACCTTTCATTATCTAAGATTGTTTGCATTTTTTCTCTAGTTTGCTCAAGCCAATCATCTTTACTTATATCAACAAGATCAAGAAATACTACTTTTAAAACGCCACTATTTGCACTAAAGTTTTGTGTGTCTAAAATTTTAGCTGAATCAACAATTACAACAGGTTGGACTTTTAGATTAAGTTTTTCACTTAAAATTTTAGCTCCAACTTTAAATTTTAAAAGTTTTTGTGTTTTAGATCTTGTACCTTCTGGAAAAATAGCCAAAATTCTATCTTCTTTTAGTCTTTCTTTGGCTTCTTTTAAAAGTTTTACTAGACCTTTTGGGCTTCTATCTATACAAATAATTTTAGGTTTTTTAATCAAAGTTTTAAAAACGGGGAGTTCACCAAGTTCTTTTTTTGCTATCCAAGATATATTTTTTGGACATAAATCTTCCAAAACAACTATATCTAACAAGCTTTGATGATTGATTAAAAGTAAATTAGCTTGAGGGTGTATAGAACCTTGAGTTTGGATTTTATAATTTATTACATATTTTTGCAATTTTGACCATGCTTTTCTGATTTTCCAAATTTTTTCTTGTGATTGCAATAATAAAAAGGCAATGCATAAAAATATAATAGATAAAATAAATTCAATCCAAAATACTAAAGCTTTAAATCTTTGATAAATCTTCACTTTTTACCCAGCCTATTTTTCCATTATTAAATAAAATTTTTTTATATTCATCTCTTGAATCTAACACTTCTACTTCTTGGTTATATTTTCCAGAATAAAAATGAGTTGAGTTAAGAGTTGGTAAAATTTGCACTTTACTTTCAGCTTTTAATATGGCTTTGTATATGTTATTTTGGGCTAAAAAACTTGCTATTAGAGCCAAAATTGCCAAGCCTAAAGCTACATAGCTTTTCTTAAATACAAACCATAAAGCAAAAATACCACACAAGCTCCACAAAAATACTTGTTTGTAAAAATTAAAGTCATTGGTTTTTGGATTTAAATCACTTTGTGTGCTAATGCTATCTTCTTTAAGTTCTATTTTTAAAGAAAAATCTTTTAATTCTTTAGAATTTAAATTAAAATAAGAAAAATCAAAGCGTGTTTTGCTTTTATCTAAAATAGCATAATAAAACCCGCTTTGTTTTTCAAAATCGCCTTTAATAGCCTCTACACCTTGTTTTTGAATATCTTTTATATTAAAACTTGCTAGGTTTGTGTTTTCTCCTGCAAGTTCTATAAATAAAATCATATTATCATTATCAAAATGGCTTGCTTTTACTTGTTTTACTTCTAAATTACTTGCAACTATGTGTGAGTATTTGTTAGAAGGAGCGTCGATTTTTTTAAGTCTAATAGGTTTTATAATTAGTGATGAGCTTTGAAAAATATGATCATTTCTGCTTAAAGAAACGATGATTTTATTTAAATTAGCATTTAAACTTTTTGCTTCAAACCATAATTTTGTATGATATGAATTAGCCTTTTGTTTCCAAATAGGATTAGGATTAATCCAAAGCATATCGTCATTTTTTTCAAAACTCACATTTAAATCAAAACTTACATTAGTTGTGGTGATAACTTCAAGATCTATAGCAAAAGCTTCATCTATATAAGCTTCATCAGTGTATTCTTTTGCGTTTAATACTAAAGAACCTTGAGGAATAAAATTTTCATCATTGATTTTGCTTTCATAATTACTCTCATCACTTGGAGCGATAGTTTGATAAATTTGCTTAGCTTGATCGTCTAATTGATTGTAGTTTTTTTCTAAGGTGTTATAATCTTCAAAAACGCTATTTTCTTGAGCATATAAATTAAACGCTAGTAAAAAAACACAAAAAACTTTGAAGGTTTTTAGCAATTTAAAAATCCTTCAAACATTTTAAGTCCTACTTTTGAGCCAAGTATATCATCACACATTCTTTCAGGGTGTGGCATAAGTCCAAAGACTTTTTTATTCTCATCACAAATTCCAGCTATATCGTTTAAAGATCCATTTGGATTATTGATATATCTTAATAAAATCATATCTTTATCTTCTAGCATTTTAATACCATCTTCGCTATTAAAATAATTTCCTTCTCCGTGAGCAATAGGTAATTCTATAATGTCATTTTTTTGGAAATTTTTCAAAAAAGCATTATTGTTTGATACTACTTGTAATGCTTGTATTTTAGAAATAAAACTTAATCTATTGTTGTGTTTCATAGCTCCCTTTAGAAGACTAAGCTCTAATAAAATTTGAAAACCATTACAAATACCTAGAACATATCCACCTTTTTGTACATGTTCTTTAAGTGTTTTCATAGCAGGAGCAAGTTTTGCAATGGCTGCACATCTTAAATAATCTCCATAAGAAAATCCACCTGGTAAAACAATTAAATCTGCGCTAAAATCTTGTCTTTCATGCCAAATGATTTCAGTTTTTACACCTAGTTTTTCAAAAGCATAAGCTGTATCAAACTCGCAATTAGTTCCGGGAAAACGAATAATAGCTACTTTCATAATATTATCTCATAATCTTCTATCACAGTATTTGCAAGCAATTCTTTACACATTAAATCAACATGTTTTAAAGCTTCTTCTTTATTATCACAAGCTATATCAAAACTAATTTGTTTTGAGGTTTTAACATTTGATATGTTATTAAAATCTAAAGAATGCAAAGCCTTTTCTATGGCTTTGCCTTGAGGATCTAAAACCCCATTTTTTAGTGTGATATTTACAATTACTTTCATTATTTTTCCTAACTTAAAATTCTTTTTAATACTTCTTCATAGGCCATTTTTACATTACCTAGGTCTTGTCTGAAGCGGTCTTTGTCTAATTTTTCATTAGTTTTGCTATCCCAAAATCTACAACTATCAGGGCTAATTTCATCAGCTAGTATCATATTTCCTTCACTATCAATACCAAATTCTAATTTAAAATCAATCAATCTTAAACCTTTAGATTCAAAGAATTTAACCAAGATAGAATTGATTTGTCTTGCAATGTTTTTTATTAATTCTAAATCTTTTTCACTTTTTACTAAATTTAAAATCAAACAATGCTCATCATTGATAATAGGATCGCCTAAATCATCATTTTTATAACAAAACTCAACTACAGCAAAAGGTAAAATTGTACCTTCTTTAATGCCTAATCTTTTTGTTAAAGATCCTGTAGCTACATTTCTAGTAATAACTTCAATAGGTATAATATTGCATTTTTTAACAATTTGTTCTTTATCACTGATAGTTTCTACTAGATGTGTTTTAATACCTTCTTTTTCTAAAAGATGAAAAATTTCAGTACTAATTTTACAATTTAATGCACCTTTTCCTGCTTCATTACCTTTTTTTTCTGCATTAAAAGCAGTTAAGTCGTCTTTAAATTCCGTGATGAGTAAATTCTCATCATCAGTCTTAAACATTTTTTTACCTTTTCCCTCGTATAAAAGATCTAATTTTGTTGCCATTTTACTCTCCTTTTGTGATGTTTAAAATTTTGATTGCATCTATTGCAGTTTTTAACTGTATATCATTATCAATTTGTTCTTTGGTGATGATATTTTTATTTTCTTTATTATCTTTTTTCTTTTCTTGATGTCCGATTTTATCAAGTTCAGCTTGTAGGTGTTTTTTTAGATCACTTTCTTTGATTTCAAAGCCATGATTTTCTTCTTTACTTACTTTTCCTGGGAATACTTCTATATCAGGACTAACCCCGACAGCTTGTATGGTTCTACCACTTGGTAGATAATATTTTGCTATAGTAAGTCTTAAGCCTTCTTTGCCTTTTTCATCCATAGGTAATATAAGCTGTACACTACCTTTTCCAAAGGTTTTTTCACCTATGATAATAGCACGTTTGAAATCTTGTAAAGCTCCGCTTACAATCTCACTCGCACTCGCACTACCACCATTTACAAGCACTACCAAAGGTGCGTTGGTGATTTTTTTACTAGGATTTGCTTTAAATTCTACATTCTCACTTTCTATTTTTCCTTTTTGTGAGACAATGACTCCTTTATCTACAAAAAGATTTACCAAGCCTACGGCTTGATTTAAAATACCACCTGGGTTGGTTCTAAGATCTAGTATAATTCCTTTAATATTAGAATGTTTTTTGATAGCTTTACTAGCTTCATCTACGACATTTTTATCAAAATTAGTCACTCTTAAATAAAGTAAGTTTTCATTTTCGATTAATTTTGTATAAACGCTATCTACTTTTATAATATCTCTTTTTAAATTGACATCAAATGGTTTTGCATCGCCTTTTCTATAGATAGTTAGAGTAACCTTTGTCTTAGGTTCTCCGCGCATTTTAGAAACAGCTTCATTTAAAGTCATACCTAAGGTTGATTCGTTATTAATTCTTAAGATAATATCATCAGTTTTAATGCCTGCTTTATCTGCTGGACTTCCTTCTATAGGAGCTACAACGCTAATTGCTCCATCTTTTTGCGTAATAGTAAAGCCAAGTCCACCAAATTCTCCATTAGTTTGCTCTTTAAGTTCTTTATAACCTTTTTCATCTAAGAAAGAAGAATGAGCATCTAAATTTGTTAGTAAGCCTGCTATGGATTTATCAACTAAATCTGTATAATTAACATCATCAACATAGTATTGTTCTATGATGGACATGGTTCTTGTGAGTTTAGATAAAGCTTCTATTTTCTTTTCTGCTTCACTAGGAGTGGGGTTTTTAGCTTGTAAATTAGTAAAAATAAAAGAAGCAGTTATTAAACTGCAAATGCTAGCTGCGATAATAAGATTTCTTTTTGTCTTCAAAGGAAAAACTCCAAAATAAATATGAATTCATGAAATAATTATCTAATTTTAGTTATTTTTGCTTAAAAAATCGTAAATAAAGTAAATATTTTTATTATATTAGTGTGTTTATATAAAAAATTATTTATAAATATAACTAAATAAACTTGACAATAATAGACTAAAGTTATATAATACATCTCATATAAAAGTAAAAAAGGAGTAAAAATGGCAAATATACAAGATTTTTTAACAGATTCTATGCTTTCAAATATAGAAAGTGCAATTTCTTTGGCCATTCATTCTAAGAATAGTGAAATAAAACCTTTGCATTTATTATGGGCTTTAAGTGTTGATAGTTCAAGTTTGCTAAATCAAGTTTTTAATAAATTAAATGTTTCTAAAGAGGCATTTGAGCTAGAAGTAAAAAGTAAAATTTCATCTTTTCCTACTAGCTCAAATGTAAATAAAGATAATATTAAATTTTCAAATGAATTTATTAATTCTTTAGAAAAAGCAAAAGGCTTGGCTTTAGAAAACAAAGATAGTTATTTGGCTGTGGATATGTGGCTTGTCTCAGAAAGTACGAGTGGGGTTATTAAAGAACTTTTATCTAAATTTGTAGATTTAAATGAATTTAAAAAAGAATTAGAATTTATTAGAGCTGGAGCTAAAATAGAAACCAAAACAAGCGATGAAACACTTGATTCTTTGTCTAAATTTGGTATTGATTTGACTATGAAAGCTAAAAACAATGAACTTGATCCTGTCATAGGCAGGGAAGAAGAAATTCAAAGATTAATGCAAATTTTAATCAGAAAAACTAAAAATAATCCTATTTTATTAGGTGAGCCAGGGGTAGGAAAAACTGCTGTAGTAGAAGCTTTAGCACAAAGGATAGTTAAAAAAGATGTTCCTACTTCATTGCAAAATAAAAAAGTCATAGCCTTGGATATGAGTGCTTTAATAGCAGGAGCAAAATACAGAGGTGAATTTGAAGATAGGTTAAAAGCTGTTGTAAATGAAGTAATAAAACACAAAAATATAATTTTATTTATAGATGAAATTCACACCATTGTAGGTGCGGGTGCAAATGAAGGAAGTATGGATGCAGCAAATATTTTAAAACCTGCTTTAGCAAGAGGTGAGCTTCATACTATAGGCGCTACAACCTTAAAAGAATATAGAAAATATTTTGAAAAAGACGCTGCTTTACAAAGAAGATTTCAACCTGTAAATGTAGCTGAACCTAGCGTGAATGAAGCTTTAGCAATGTTAAGAGGTATAAAAGAAAAATTAGAAATTCATCATAATGTAACTATTAATGATAGTGCATTGGTAGCAGCTGTAAAACTATCTAAGCGTTATATAGCTAATAGATTTTTACCTGATAAGGCGATTGATTTAATTGATGAGGCTGCAGCAGAATTAAAAATGCAAATAGAAAGTGAGCCAAATTCTTTAAGAAAGGTTAGAAAACAAATTGAAAGCTTAGAAGTAGAAAATGAAGCTTTAAAAATGGAAGAAAATGAAACTAATGAAAAAAGATTAGAAGAGATTAAAAAAGAATTAGCAAATTTAAAAGAAGAGCAAATTAAACTTAATGCTAAATTTGAAAATGAAAAAGCAGTATTTAATGGTATAAGTGCAAAGAAAAAAGAAATCGATACTTTAAAAAATGAAGCTATTTTAGCTAAAAATAAAGGAGATTTTCAAAAAGCTGCTGAAATAGAATATGGAAAAATTTTAGAGTGCGAAAAAGAGGTATTAAATTTAGAAGAAAAATGGAAACAAATGACCCAAGAAGGAGTTTTGCTTAAAAACCAAGTAGATGAGGATTTAGTAGCTGGTATTTTAAGTAAATGGACAGGTATTAGCGTGCAAAAAATGCTTACTTCTGAAAAGCAAAAATATTTACACATTCAAGAGTATTTACAAGAAAGCGTCGTAGGACAAGATGAGGCTTTGAGTGCTTTGGCTAAAGCTATTAAGCGTAATAAAGCAGGGCTAAATCAAGCAACTAAGCCTATAGGAAGCTTTTTGTTTTTAGGGCCAACTGGAGTAGGTAAAACAGAAAGTGCGAAGGCTTTGGCTAAATTTTTATTTGATGATGAAAAAGCTATGGTGCGTTTTGATATGAGTGAATTTATGGAAAAACACAGCATATCAAGACTTTTAGGTGCACCTCCAGGATATATAGGGCATGAAGAAGGAGGGGAACTAACTGAAGCTGTTAGAAGAAAGCCTTATAGTGTGATTTTATTTGATGAAGTAGAAAAAGCTCATAAAGATGTATTTAATATACTTTTGGGAATTTTAGATGATGGTAGAGCTACAGATAGTAAAGGTGTAACAGTTGATTTTACTAATACTATTATTATCTTAACTTCTAACATAGGTGCAAATTTTATTATGGAGTTAAAGGGCGAAGAAAGAGAAAAAGCTATCAAAGAAGCCCTTAGAAGCTTTTTTAGACCTGAGTTTTTAAATCGTTTAGATGATATTATTACTTTTAATCCTTTAGGGGAAAATGAAGCTGAAAAAATAGTTAAATTGCTTTTTAATACCTTGCAAAAAAGTCTTGAAAATAGAGGTATTAAAGCAAATTTGAGTGATAATGCTGCTAGGTTAATAGCAAAGGTTGGTTTTGATGTAGATTTTGGCGCAAGACCATTAAAAAGAGCCTTATATGACATGGTAGAAGATAAATTAAGTGATATGATATTATCCGATGAATTAAATGAAAATGATGAGATTATTATAGATTCTAAAGATGATGAGATTATCATTATTAAACAATAAGCAAGTGCAATACTTGCTTATTTTAGAGTAAAATTATCTTATTAACATTAAATTGTAAATACTTCGTATATTTGTTTAAAAAAAATATTATTTTTTTATCTATTCTTAACAATAAATGTTTTAAAATCTTTAATGATATTTCTATATTTAAGGAACAACAAATGAGTGATTTAGATATTTTTAATCGCCGTTTAGACGCATTAGAAAAACTTCCTCTTTTGAAAAATGAGATTTCTATCTCTAAAGCCTTAGAACAATCAGGTTTTTCAAGAAGAGATTTTATGAAATGGGCTAGTGCAATGACTGCATTTTTAGCACTACCTGCTAGCTTTACTCCAGTAGTTGCAAGAGCTGCTGAGCTTAGTGATAGACTTCCAGTGATTTGGCTTCATATGGCTGAATGTACAGGATGTTCTGAGAGTTTATTAAGAAGTGATGCTCCTACTATTGATAGTTTAATTTTTGATCATATTTCTTTAGAATATCATGAAACTATAATGGGTGCAGCAGGTTGGCAGGCTGAGCATAATCTTGAAGCTGCTATGGAAAAATATAAAAGTAGATATATTTTAATGGTAGAAGGTGGTATACCAACAGGTGCTACAGAAAACTTTTTAACCATAGGACCACACGGCAAAACAGGTAAGCAAATAGCAGTTCAAGCTTGTGATAATGCTTTGGCTATTTTTGCTATAGGCACCTGTTCAGCTTTTGGTGGTATTCAAGCTGCTAGACCTAATCCAAGTAATGCTGTGAGTTTAAGTAAAGTTACAAATAAAACAGTTATTAACGTTCCAGGTTGCCCTCCAAGCGAGAAAAACATTATAGGTAATGTGATTCATTATATATTGTATCAAACATTGCCAGCGCTTGATGCTTATAATAGACCAAAATGGGCTTATGGATTAAGAATTCATGATCTTTGTGAAAGAAGAGGACGCTTTGATGCGGGTGAGTTTGTGCAACAATTTGGCGATGAAGGAGCAAAAAAAGGATATTGTCTTTATAAGGTAGGCTGTAAAGGACCTTATACTTTTAATAATTGCTCAAGAGAAAGATTTAATCAGCATATTTCATGGCCGGTACAAGCTGGGCATGGTTGTATAGGTTGTTCTGAACCAGATTTTTGGGATACTATGGGGCCTTTTGAAGAAGTGATGGCAGGAAGATTATTTGATACTGTTTATGGTTTGGGTGCTGATAGTATTTCAGATAAAATTGGTATAGGTGTGCTTTGTGTAACAGGTGTTGCTGTTGCTGCGCATGCTGTGATTGCTTCATTAGAAAAGAATAAGGATTAAGAATGTCAAAAAGAATTATTATAGATCCACTTACTAGAATAGAAGGACACTTAAGAGTTGAAGTGGTGGTTGATGAAAATAATGTCATTAAAGAGGCATATTCAGGATCAACTCTATGGAGAGGTTTGGAAACTATTGTAAAAGGTCGTGATCCAAGAGATGCAGGATTTTTAACTCAAAGAATTTGTGGTGTTTGTACTTTTTCACACTATAGAGCAGGGATTATCGCGGTAGAAAATGCTTTAGGTATTACCCCGCCATTAAATGCTGTTTTAACTAGAACTTTAATGAATACAGCTTTATATATGCATGATCATGTGGTGCATTTTTATCAACTTCATGGGCTTGATTTTGTTGATGTTGTAAGTGCTTTAAGTGCTGATGTAAAAAAAGCAAGTGATGAGGCATTTAAATACACCGATATGCCTTATGCAACAGGTGCAGATAAACTTTTAGAAGTACAGCAAAGACTAAAAACCTTTGTAGATAAAGGAAATCTTGGACCATTTGCAAATGCTTATTATGGACATGCGACTTATCGCTTTACTCCTGAGCAAAACCTTATTGCGCTTTCACATTATTTAGAATGTTTAAGAATTCAAAGAATAATAGCTCAAGCTATGGCGATTTTTGGTGCTAAAAATCCTCATCCACAAAGCTTAACAGTAGGTGGTGTGACTTGTGTTATGGATCTTTTAAACCCATCAAGAATGGCTGAATATATGACTAAATTCCAAGAAGTAGCTGATTTTATTAATCGTGCTTATTATCCAGATATCATAATGGCTGCAAAAGCTTATTCTAAAGAAGCAAGTGTGTTAAATGATGTAGGAGTAAATAATTTCTACACTGAAAAAGAATTCCAAGTTTCTAGCGATGAGTGGCTGTTTGAAGGTGGTATTATTAGAAATGGTGATTTGAGTAAGGTTGAAGAAGTAGATGAAGCTAAAATCACTGAAGAAGCTACAAGATCATGGTATGCAGACAATGAAGCTTTACATCCTTATGATGGCAAAACTAATCCAAACTATACAGGCTTAATTGATGGTGAAAGCATTGATGATAAAGGCAATATGGTTCATAGTAAGGTATTTGATACCAAAGGTAAATACAGCTGGATTAAAGCTCCAAGATATGAAAATTTACCTATGCAAGTTGGACCATTAGCAAATATTTTAGTAAATTATGCTAAGGGTAATAAAATCGTAGTAGAAGCGGTTGATTCATTCTTAAAAACCACAAATTTACCAGTTAAAGCACTTATGAGTACTTTAGGAAGAACAGGTGCTAGAGCGATTGAAGCTAAAATCATTGCTGATCATGGTTTAAAAGCATTTTATTCTTTAGTTGAAAATTTAAAAACAGATGAAAGCACTTGTGCTACTTATGTAATCGATAAAAATAAAGAATACAAAGGTAGATTTATGGGAAGTGCGCCTCGTGGTGCGTTGAGTCATTGGTGTAGAATTAAAAATGGTGTAATTGAAAATTGGCAAGCAGTAGTACCTTCTACTTGGAATGCAAGTCCAAAAGATGCGAATGGAGTAGGCGGTAGCTATGAGCAATGTCTTATCGGTATGAAACTAGCTGATGTTAAACAACCTTTAGAAGTAATAAGAGCCATTCACTCTTATGATCCTTGTATAGCATGTGCTGTGCATGTAATGGATACTAAAGGCAATAATCTTAGCGAGTATAAAGTTAATGTAAATTTATAAGGAAAGGACTTTAGTATGGATTCTAAACATTCCTTAAAATCAAACAGAAAGGCTGAATACGAATTTAGTATTAGCCTTCGTTTTACACATTGGTTAAGAGCAGTTGCGATCGTGATTTTAGTAGGGACTGGATATTATATTTCTTATGTATTTCAATCTCCATCTATTTCATCTGAACCAACTTTATTTATGCAGGCAAAATACCGCATGGTACACCAAATTTTTGGATTTATCTTAATAGCTTGTGTGATTTTTAAAACATATTTGTTCTTTTTTGATTCAAAAAGTGATGGTGAGAGAAAAAGCATAAAAGATATTTTTAATGTAAAATTATGGATAGAGCAGATTAAATTTTATATTTTCTTAGGAAAGCACCCGCATTTACAAGGTGTGTATAATCCTTTGCAATTTGCAACTTATTTTTTCTTTTATCTTGTTATGTTTGGGCTTATTTTAACGGGATTAATCCTTTATATGCATGTATTTCATGAAGGCTTAGGTGGATTTTTATATAATATCTTAAGACCTATTGAGGTAATGCTAGGTGGATTGGCCGATGTTAGAACTTACCATAGAATTTTAATGTGGGTTGTGTTGATTTTTGTTCCAGTGCATATTTATATGGCTGTGTTTAACTCAGTTAAAGGTAAAGATGGTGCTTTAGATGCTATCTTTAGTGGTTATAAATTTGTAAGAGAAAATCATTGAAGCTTCTAATCTTAGGTATTGGTAATATTATGTTTGCAGATGAGGGCTTAGGTGTTCATCTTTGCAAACTTTTAGAAAAAAATTATAAGTTTTATCATGAAAAAGACTCAGTGAGCTTTGTGGATGGTGGAACTTTGGCTTTGCAACTTAGTTATATTATAGCTGAATATGATGAAATGGTTGTGATTGATTGTATTGCAGCAGATGATGCTAAAATCGGAGATGTTTTTTTCTTTCCTTATGATGCAATGCCAAAAAAAGTTAACTGGAGTGGTAGTGCGCATGAGGTTGAGATGCTTCAAACCTTACAATATATGGAGCTTATGGGAGATTTGCCTAAAACTCAAATTTTAGCCTGTGTGCCAAAACGCATAGAACCATTGAGTTTTAAACTTTCAAAAGAAGTCTTAAATGCTTTAGAAAAAATGGAGAAAATTTTACTTGATTTTTTAGAGAAAAAAGGCTTTACTTATGAGAGAGTTGCTAATTATAATATACAAGAGCTTGCTCTAAATTCTTACAAAAGCTAAGCAAAAAGCTTAGCTTAATTTTTAATCATCAAATTTTTGTCCTAAGAAATTTCCATTTACATCAGTATAAATTTCCATCATATTATTTAGTTTAAATTTATAACCTTGAATTTCTTTTTCAACTTTAATTATACTTGCATTTGGGTGCATTTTCTTAATCGTTGCTAAAACATTTGGGCTTAAAAAAGAAGTATCAATCGGTCTGTATTTTGCATCAATTTCTTTCCAATCTCCATTGATGAAAAACTCAAGTTCAGTTCCATTGTCTAAATAAACATCAAAGCTATCAATATCTTGTTTAACTAAAGCTATGTTTGATCCTGTAAAGTGTTTTTGTATAAAATTTTTAGAATTTGCTGGTAAAGCATTTACACCTACAACCATATCTCTTGCAAAAACACAACTTGCTAGAGCTAATGCCATTAAAGCTATTTTTAATTTCATTTTTTATCCTTTGAATTGAATTATTTGTGAAATCATATAAATATTGAGTGAATTTTGTGTGAACTTTGTTTTTTTTAAAATAAATAGCAAGTATTTAATTGTATAATGATAAAAAAGTTTTAAAAGGATAAATAATGTATAGGTTTGCACCATCGCCTACTGGAGATATGCATATTGGAAATTTAAGAGCAGCTTTGTTTAATTATATTAAAGCAAGACAAGAAAATACAGATTTTATTTTGCGTATTGAAGATACGGATAATGCTAGAAATATTGCTGGAAAAGAAGAAGAAATAAAAGCTATTTTGAAAGAATTTGGTATAATTTGGCAGCATTATTATGTACAAAGTGAGAATTTGAAATTTCATCGTCAAATGGCTTTAAAGCTAGTAAGTGAAAAAAAAGCTTTTGCTTGTTTTTGTACTGAGGATGAGTTAGCTCATAAAAAAGAATTAGCTAAAAGTAAAAATCAAGCATATAGATATGATGGCACTTGTGAAAAATTAGCAGATATTGATGTGTTAAATTGTGAGAAACCTTTTGTAATCCGTCTTAAAAAACCTCAATCTCAAATGCAATTTACTGATTATATTAAAGGCGAGATTAGTTTTAATCCTGAAGATATTGATAGTTTTGTGATTATGAGAGCAGATAAAACCCCAACTTATAATTTTGCTTGTGCGGTTGATGATATGCTAGAAGGTGTTACTTGTATTATAAGGGGAGAAGATCATGTTTCAAATACTCCTAAGCAAGAACATATTAGAGCTAGTTTAGGTTATGGTAAAAGCATGACTTATGCACATTTACCTATCATTTTAAATGAAGAAGGTGTTAAAATGAGCAAAAGAGAGGCTCATTCTAGTGTAAAATGGATGCTTGATAATGGATATTTAGCAAGTGCTATTGCAAATTATTTAATCCTTTTAGGTAATAAAATTCCAAAAGAGATTTTTACTTTAGAAGAAGCTATAGAATGGTTTGATTTGAAAAAAGTTTCAAAATCTCCCGCGAGGTTTGATACTAAGCGTTTAATGCAAATTAACCGTGAGCATATAAAAATGCTTGATAATGATAAACTAAATTTTTTGTTAAATTTAGGCAAAGATGTAGCGGAGCTTGCAAAATTTTATACTCAAGAAGCTAGTACGCTAAATGAGATAAGAGAAAAAATACAGGCCATTTTTGCAGTTAAAAATTATAATGAATTTGAAAATGAATGTAAGTTGATTAAAGAAGTTTTAAAAGATTTGGATTTACCTCAAGAATATGATGAGTTTAAAAAGATTTTGATGGAAAAAACAAATTTAAAAGGTAAAAATTTCTTTATGCCTTTGCGTTTAGTATTAACAGGGGTTGCTCATGGACCTGAAATGGGTGAAATTTATACTTTAATCAAGCCTTTTATTAAAGAAATTATAAAGGAGTAAAATGGGAGTTGGAACAAGTTTGATTGTGTCTTTGGTGCAAATTTTTTCTTTAGTGATTGAAATTTATGTTTGGATTATAATCATTGCTGCATTGATTTCTTGGGTAAGGCCTGATCCGTACAATCCTATAGTACAAATTTTATATCGTTTAACTAATCCTGCTTATGCTTTTGTAAGAAGATTTATTCCTACTACTATAGGAAGTATTGATTTAGCACCTTTGATTATTATTTTAGGGTTAAAATTTATTCAAATATTTTTATCAAATTTAATTTTAGGAAGTTTATAAGTGTTGAAAAAAAGTGTAGTATTGCTTTTAGCTGGAGTAGTTTTTGCAAATAGTGCTATGTATTCTTATAAAGAATTAGAGCAAAAACCAAATTCTTTGGCTAAGGATTATTATTTATATCGTTTATTAGAAAAAAATGAATTTAAAAAAGAAGAAGTTGAAGGTTTAAAAGAACATATTTATCGTTATGCAGGGCGTATTAAAAATGCTATTGAAGCGATCATTCCACCTTTGGGATATAATAAAGAATATGAAGCTTGTTATAAATTTAACACACAAAATATCTTAGATGCTAATGTTACTTGTCAGCTTATAAGATTAAACAGCTTAACTTTTATACAAGATCTTAATGCTTCAACGCGTAATGAGATGAAAAAAATTATCCCACAAGATAATCCAAATTTAGTAAAGCTTCTAGAAGCTTTTAGTGCTAAAGATCCTCTAAGTTATGCGGTTTTAAATTATGATAGTGCAAATTTTTATAAAATTTATGGCTTTTTAAAAGATAAAAAGGATTTTTTCCTAGAAAAAGATTTTGTAAATGAATTAGCAAAAGAAAAAGAATTTACAAATTTTGTAAAAGAAATTATCATTAAGAAAAAAAGTCCATTGATAAGAAAATCTTTGGTCAATGTAGATGCAAAATTAACTTTTCAAGATAATGCATTTTACTTAGGTGTGAATGCTATTTTAGAAAATGATGATAAAAAAGCACTAGAGTTTTTCCAAGTAGCAAAAGATACTTTTAAAAGCAAGCCTTTAGTAGATAATGCAAATTTTTGGATTTATTTAATCACTCAAGATAAAAAGTATCTTGATGAGCTTGCTCAAAGTGATTCTTTAAATATTTATAGTCTTTATGCAAGAGAGTTAAAGGGCTTGCCTTTGCCTAAAATAGAAGAATTAAGTCCAAAAAAACAAAAAAATGATTTTGATATGAAAGATCCTTTTGCTTGGCAAAAACTTGCAAAAGAAATTGCAAAAGGCACTCCTAATGAGCTAGAAAAACTTGCAAAAGATTTTTATACTAAAGAAAATATCGCTATTTATGCTTATATTAAAGAAAGAGCTGAGGGTTTTAAAAAACACTATTTCATTATGCCTTATTTTGAGTATTTAAAAGATTATTCTACACAAAGAAAGGCTATGATTTTAGCTTTAGCTAGACAAGAAAGCCGTTTTATCCCAACAGCCATTTCTACTTCTTATGCTTTGGGTATTATGCAATTTATTCCATTTTTAGCTAATCATATAGGCAATAAAGAGTTACAAATTCCAAATTTTGACCAAGATATGCTTTTTGACCCAAAAACAGCTTATACTTTTGCAAATCATCATTTAGATTATTTAGAATCTAAACTTAATTCTCCAGTTTTTGTGGCTTATGCTTATAATGGAGGCATAGGATTTACCACTAGAATGCTCAAAAGAGAAGATATGTTTAGAGCAGGAAAGTACGAGCCATTTTTATCTATGGAGCTAGTTCCTTATGCAGAAAGTAGGGTGTATGCTAAAAAGGTTTTAGCTAATTATATTGTGTATTTGCATCTTCTGAACGATAATACACCGATTTCGAAATTTTTTGAAACTTTAACTCAAAACACTGATTCTCAAAACACAAATCAAGTTGTAAAATAGGTTTTTGTACCAACTCATCAAGGGTGATTTTGTAATAACTTGCATAATCACTTTTGATGATATATTTAAACAACTCATCATTTTTATCTAAGGCTTTTAAGTTGGTTTTTTCTCCATCTATGAGTATTGAAATTTGCTCTTGTTTTATATTAATATTTGGTAAAAAACTAAGCACAAAAACTTCTTTTTGGCTTTTTTCATCTAATACAGGATTTAGATAACTTAACAAAGCTACTACTCTATTATCTTTATAATTAAAATTGATTTTTTGTGCATACATAAGAGTTTGGCTTTTTAAATCTATTTCGCTTTGTTTTTGGGTTTTATTTGAGCATGCAGTAAAAATAAGTGTTAAAAAAATAATCATATAAATTTTTTTCATATTTTATTCCTAATTTTTTTATAATTATAAGCTTTTAACTTTTAAAAAGATATAATTTTGTTTATTTTCTTTGATTTAAGGAAGTTATGAAAAGATTAGTAATGGCTTTTAGTGGGCCTTCCAATTCAGGTAAAACAACTTTAATAACTCAAGTTGCTAAGTATTTTATGGAACAAAATTATAAAGTATGTATTATAAAACATGATCCAAAAGATAAAGCAAGTTTTGATATAGCAAAAAAAGATAGTTTTAAATTTTTTCAAAGCGGTGCTGATGTAATGGTTTTAAGCCCTACAAGGACAACTTTATTTACACATTCTCCAAGTACTTTAGATGAAGCTATTTCCAAACTAGGGGAATTTGATTTTTTA
Organism: Campylobacter sp. W0066.2; assembly: GCF_024723515.1. Lineage (NCBI taxonomy): Bacteria > Pseudomonadati > Campylobacterota > Epsilonproteobacteria > Campylobacterales > Campylobacteraceae > Campylobacter > Campylobacter sp. W0066.2. The sequence goes on from NZ_JANQCV010000002.1 coordinate 44,657, forward strand.
TTTATAGAGGGCTTAAAAACCTTAGATATGCCAAGAATTAGTGTTTTTTGCAAAGAAGTAGATGAAAGCTATTTTGCTTATTCTAAGGCTATTGCAAGCTATGAGAAAATCGAAAATGAAAATTTAACTTGGCTTTATTTGGATGATTTAGAAAGTATTTGTGATTTTATATTAAAAAATTCAAAAAAAGTATAGGGGTAAAATATGCAAGAATTAATTAACGATATACAAAAAGCAGTGATTGAAATTTCAAAAGAGCTTAGATATTTAAAAGATTTTGATTATGCCACTTCTCAAAATGCAACCGGAGATAATCAATTAAAACTTGATGTAAAAAGTGATGAGATTATCACTAGAATTTTAAAGCAAAACAAAGGTATAAAAAGCTTAATTAGCGAGGAAAAGCAAGAGCAATTATTAGTCAATGAAAATGAAAAATACGTCGTTGCTTATGATCCTTTAGATGGTTCATCTTTGGTAGATGTGAATTTTGCTATAGGTTCTATTTTTGCTATTTATGAGCAAGAGGCTAGTGCAAAAAATCTAAAAGCAGCAGTTTATGCTATTTATGGTGTGCGCTTAGAGCTTATAGTATGCATAGATACTCCTAAGCTTTATAGGTTAAATGAAAATGATGAATTTGTTTTTGTTAAGAATTTAAAATTAAACGAAAAAGGCAAATTAAATGCAAGCGGTGGGACACAAAAAAATTGGTCAAATACTCATAGAGCTTTTATAAAAGCTTTATTTGATGAAGGATATCGTTTAAGATATTCAGGTGCTATGGTAAGTGATTTACACCAAATTTTACTCAAAGGTGGAGGATTATTTTCATATCCTGCAACAAGCGATGCGCCAAATGGAAAATTAAGAGCATATTTTGAAGTATTTCCTTTTGCTTTTATTTTTGAAAAAGCAGAAGGGCTTTCTACTAATGGAGAAAATGATTCTTTACTTGATTTGGAATTTGAAAAAATCCATGCAAGTACGCCATGCTTTTTGGGTTCAAAATATGAAATTGAAAAACTAAAACAAGCTTATAAAGGGCTTTAATGGCTGAAGTTAAAGATGAATTTGAACTAGCTTTGGAAGTTAAAAAAAATGAACTTCAAGCTTGTCAAAATGATAAAAACTTAAAATCTTGTTTACCTTGCTCTATGATTTTTGAGTGCTCTTTAAGAAAAGAGTATATTGATGCAGTTTATAAGAGTATGTCTAAAGGTAAAGAAGGTGGATTTGATTTTTAATTAAAGGTTGAAAATGCGTTATATTACTACTCCAATATATTATGTAAATGATGTGGCTCATATTGGTCATGCTTACACTACGATTATAGCAGATACTTTGGCTAGATTTTATCGCTTGCAAGGAGAAAAAACATTCTTTTTAACAGGTACAGATGAACATGGTCAAAAGATAGAGCAAGCTGCTAGCGCTAGAAATTTTACCCCTAAAGAATATGCAGATGAAATTAGTTCTAAGTTTAAAAAACTTTGGGATGAGTTTGAAATTTCTTATGATTATTTCATTAGAACTACAGATGAAAATCACAAATTAAGCGTACAAAAAGCATTTAAAAAAATGTTTGATAAAGGTGATATTTATAAAGGAACTTATGAAGGTTTTTATTGTGTTTCTTGTGAGAGTTATTTTACTCAAACTCAGCTTGTAAATGAGTGTCATTGTCCAGATTGTGGTAAAAAAACACAGCTTTTAAAAGAAGAAAGTTATTTTTTCAAGCTTTCTAAATATCAAGATCAAATTCTTAAATGGTATAAAGAAAAAGAGCCGATTTTACCTAAAAATAAGGCTAATGAATTAATCCACTTTGTAGAAGGTGGTTTAAAAGATCTTTCTATTACAAGAACAAGTTTTGAATGGGGTATAAAGCTTCCAAAAGAATTAAATGATGAAAAACATGTGGTGTATGTTTGGCTTGATGCTTTGATGAATTATGTGAGTGCTTTGGGTTATGGACTTGATGATAAAAATATGGATCTATGGCCTGCTCATATTCATTTTGTAGGTAAGGATATCTTGCGTTTTCATGCAGTGTATTGGCCTGCGTTTTTGATGAGTTTAGAACTTCCTTTGCCTAAATTTGTAGCAGCGCATGGTTGGTGGACTAAAGATGGTGAAAAAATGAGCAAATCTAAAGGCAATGTAGTAGCACCTAAAGAAGTAGCAGATGCTTTTGGTTTAGAAGCTTTTAGATATTTTTTACTCAGAGAAGTTCCTTTTGGCAATGATGGGGATTTTTCACAAAAAGCATTAATCACTAGAATCAATGCAGAATTAAGCAATGAGCTTGGAAATTTATTAAATAGAATTATTGGCATGAGTGCTAAGTATTCTCAAAATATTATTGAGTGTAAAGATGTGAATTTGCATTTTAATCAAGAATTAAATGAATGTAAAGAGTATTTAGATAATGCAATCAATGCTTTAGAAAATATCCAGCCAAATCGCTATTTAGAAGAGCTTTTTAAGGCTTTATCTTTAGCAAATTTAAGTATTAGCAAATATGAGCCTTGGAATTTAATTAAAAATGATCAAATGCAAAAAGCTAATGCCTTAGTGGCTTTATGTGCTAATATTTTAACAAAGGTTACTGTTTTACTTTCAGCTGCTATGCCAAAAACAGCTTTAAAAATTGCCAAAGCTTTAAATTTTGAAATTTCAAACGAAAATTATCAAAAACTAATTTTAAATAATCAATTGTGCGATTTAAAATCAAGTGCATGTGAAGCTTTATTTCCAAAAGTCGAATTAACCCAAGAGAACAAAAAAGAAGAAAAAGTAGAAGAAAAGCCAAGTTTAGCTCAAATTAAAATCGATGATTTTAAAAAAATCGAAATTAAAGTAGCATTAGTAAAAGATTGTCAAAATATAGAAGGCAGTGAAAAGCTTTTAAAATTTCAACTTGAGCTTGAAAATGGCGAGTTAAGACAAGTACTTTCTGGTATTGCTAAATTTTATAAAGCTAGTGAATTAATAGGCAAGCAAGTTTGCGTCATTACCAATCTAAAAAAAGCTAAAATTTTTGGCCATGAAAGTCAAGGTATGATTTTAAGTGCCCAAAAAGGTGAAAAATTAGTTTTAATTAGTCCACAAAGCTTTATTGAAAATGGAGCTTTAATAGGTTAGATGAATATTTCTAATTTTATTGAGCTTATTAATGCCCAAGTTTTAAACCATGGAGCAACTTCTAGCGTTTATGATTTTAGTATCGATTTAAACAAAGTTAAACAAGCAAGTGTTTTTTTTGCTAAAAATAGTGAACAAGCTAGTTTTGCTATAAAACTTGGAGCTTATGTTATAGTAAGCGAGGAGAAATTAAGTCTTGAAGATAAAGATGTGTTTTATCTTCAAGTTGATGATCTTGAAAAAGCTATTTTTAGACTTTTTAGATTTTTATGTGAAGAAAAATCTTATGAATTTCTATACTGTAATCATATAGAATTAAAATTTGCAAAGGCATTTAATTTTAAAGTCTTAAACTCAAATATTTTATTAGATTTTGATCTTTTAAAAAATTCAAAAGAAAAAACTTTCTTTTGTTCTGATGATGAAAAATTTATTTTAAAATTAAAATCAAATTTTCATATCTTAAAAGCTTGTAAATATGAAATTTTAGGCTCAAAATCTTTATTTCAAACGAGCTTGCTTTGTAAAAATTTGTATTTTAAAGATTTAAAGTTTGCATTTTTTTATGCAGATGTTTTTGCTAGTTTTATTGAATTTATAGAAAGTCAAAAATTATCTTTTTATTTTAATGATAAAAAATTAGAACTTTTTAAAGCCTATTTTTTGAACTCAAAAAATGAAATTTGTGCTTTTGGGGGTAGTTCTAGAGTAGTTTTACTTGTAGAAAATGAAAAAGATTTTGATTTTATAGCACAAAATTTTCAAGGCGTTAAAGATTTTAAAATAGCATTGAAAAATTCACTATTTTGTGATTTCTCTTATGCAAATTTAAATGAATTAAAGAATTTTTTTGATTTTAAATATTGTCTGATCAAAGAATACAAAGAAGATTTTTTAGAATACTTTCTTACTCAAGAAAAAAATATTAGTTTATTTGATTAAAATATTATTTTCATAAGTAATAAAATTAGCATTTTACTTTAGAGTAAAATGCTTTTTAAATTATTTTTCGTTAATTTCTGCTTCGATGTTGATTTGTACTTCATCGCTAAGTGTTAAACTAGAAGTATCTGGAGCAAATTTAAAATCGCTTCTTTTGATTTGTCCTTGTAAAGTAAATCCTGCTTTTTCTTTGCCACTATCTGTTTTGATAACCCCACCAATTTCGGTATCTAAAACGATATCTTTGCTTATACCAGCAATGTTTAATGAGCCATACATTTTACCTTTTTCGTCAGAAATTTTTTCATATTTACTCATGGTAAAAGTGATGTTTGGATGAGTTTTTGCTTTGAAAAAATCATCTTGTTGTAAATGAGCATCTCTTGCTTTATTTTCAGTATTTATAGAAGCAACTTTTACATTTGCTTGAAGTTTGTTAAATTCAAATTTAGCGCTATCAAAATCAATCACCGCATCATAGTCTTTAAAATTTCCATTTACATTACTAATTTGTAAATGTTTGATTTTAAAAGCTACATTTGTATGAGCTTTATCTAGAATAAATTCTTTACTTAAAGCATTGCTTGCTAAAATAGAAGCAGCTAAAAAAGAACCAAGTAGTAATTTTTTCATGTTTTCTCCTTAATATTAAAAATGCAAATTATACAAATGAAAATAAAATGAAAATAAATTTTTAAATATATTCTATAAAATCTTTCACATTAGCTTCTTTAAAGCCTTTTAATCTTAATAAACAACTATCACATTTGCCACAAGCTTTATCTTCTCTTTCATAGCAAGACCAAGTATGTTCTAAAGCTACCTTTTCTTTTAAGGCTAAATCAACTATTTGTCCTTTACTTAGATGAACTAGTGGGGTTTTAATTATGAAATGACAAGTTTTTGTAGTACCTTCATTGATAAACTCACTCGCTTTTCGTATGAAATTTGCACTACAATCAGGATAACCACTGCTATCTTCTTGTACTACTCCTATGAAAATACTTTCACATTTTTCTTTTTCAGCTATGGCTCCTGCAATAGATAAAAAAATACCATTTCTAAAAGGAACATAAGTATTTGGAACTTCTTTTTCGTGTAGTTTTTCTTTGGGAATTTCTAAATTTAAATCCGTTAAAGAATTGCCACCAATATTTGCTATAAATGAAACATCTAAAATATATTTTGTTTTTATATTAAGTTTTTCACAAATTTTATTAAAACATTCTCTTTCTTTAAGCATGGTGCGTTGATTATAATCAAAATGCAAAGCAATGATTTCATATCCTTCTTTTTTGGCTAAATACGCACATAAAGTACTATCCATACCACCACTTATAATACAAAGAGCTTTTTTCATACTTTTCCTTAATTTTGATATAATTTGAAATTATAAAATCAAAAGGATAATAATGATTTTTTGTGAAGAAGAAATGGATATTTCTTTTCTTGAAAAAATTGCCCAAAAAATGAGTGATCAAAATATAGAACTTGTTTTAGTAGATGAAAAAACCATGCATGAAATTAATCTTAACCAAAGAGGAGTAGATAAAACTACAGATGTTTTGTCTTTTCCTTTAGTGCAAAATTGTGAAAATTTACTTGGCAGTATAGTGATAAATTTAGATGAAGTAAGTAAAAAGGCTATGGAATATAAACATAGCGAAAAAGAAGAAATGGCATTGCTTTTTATACATGCCATGCTTCATTTACAAGGTTATGATCATGATGTAGATCAAGGACAAATGAGACAAAAAGAACAAGAATGGATTGAGTATTTTAAATTGCCAAAAAGTTTGATTATAAGAGTGCAAGGGGATTAAATGTTTAAAAAGATTGCTTCTAGCTTAAGTTTATGCGTGAGTTTGTATGCTTATAATGAAAATACATTTACTTTAAATATTTTAGAAGGAAAGGAATTTGATATTTATCTATATAGCTCTAGTAAAAGTAACACTAGTTATGGATTTGTTCAAACAAAACAAAAACAATACAGTTTTTGGGGTAGTGTTAAAAATGATGAGTATTATATAGATATAGCAGATTTTGGAACTTGCGTTTTAAAAGATATATATAAAAATAAATTTGAAGCCCTGTGTAAAATAGATGGTATAAAAAAAGAATTTAACTTTTTAGCTAATAAATCCAGTGCAAGTATTTATCAATTATCACTTAAAGAACAAAAACAAGTAGAAGACAATAAGAATATTGAATTTGATTTTAGTGAAGATATATTAAAACTATCAAGTCAAAATAAAAATTTAGAAAAAATTATTGATGATTTTAATGAGAATATAGATAAAAATTCATTAAAACAAAAAGCAAAAGAAAGTTTTGATAAATGGAATAAAGAAGATATTTCTAATAATGAGTTTTTTTCTCAAGCTTATATATTTTATCAAGATGAACATATCATCTCTTTGGGAAAAAATATTTATGAGTATAAAGGTGGTGCTCATGGTATGACTAATTTTTTAAGAAAAACTTATAGTATTGATGATATGAAGCTTCTTAGATTGAAAAATGAGTTAAAAATAGAAAATGAAGATTTTCAGAATATGATTAAGCAAAAGATTTTAAGTTTATATAATGAAAATGAGTTATTTGATATTAAAGAGCTTAAAATAAGTGAAATTTTTGAAGTGAGAAAAAACGGATTAGTTTTGATATGGGAACCTTATGATATAGCTCCATATTCAACAGGAGTAATTGAAATTTTTATAAGTTATGATGAGTTAAAACCTTTTTGGAAAAATAATTCAAAATTAGCTTATTTGAGTAAAATCAAATAAGCTTTTAATCGTCAAATTTTTGTCTTAAAATCGTTCCATTATCATCTATGTAAAGTTTCATTTGATTATTAAGTTTGATTTTATAATAAGAAATTTTTCTTTCTATCTCTATGATTGCTGCGTTAGGATAGATATTTTTAATGGTATTTTGTATTGTTAGGGGTAAAATTGCGTAATTTAACGATCTAAAATTTTCAGCCTCTTTAAATTCTCCATTGAGTGAAAACTCAATTTCACTTCCATCACTTAAATAAATCTCATAAGAATAACCATCTTGCTCTACTAGACCTATTTCTGCATTAAAATAATCTTTGATAAATTGTTTGATATTTACCGGTAAAGAATCAGGTGCTATGACTATACCTGCATTAAGAGTATTTAAACTAATCAAAAAAGCTAAAGCTAGTTTTTTCATTTTTAACCTTATTATATTTTTGACGATATTGTATCTTATTAATGTGAATTTTATGTGTAAGCTAGAATTTAAATGGCTTTTTGTTATAATTATTAAAAATACAAAGTAGGGCAATGGTAGCTTCATTTTTAATCGCTTTTAATGTTATTGTATTTATTTTTGTAAATTATCTTTATTTTGGTTCTTTAAATTTAGATACTATTTTGGGTTTAAATTTATTTTTTTTTCAAGGATTTTATTGGCAAATTTTAAGCTCAATATTTATGCATGGAAATTGGCCTCATTTGATTTTAAATATGATAGTGCTTTTTCAATTTGGCTCTATGCTTGAAAAATACTTAAAAAGTTTTAAATTTGCTCTGCTTTATTTAATCGGTGGAATTCTTTGCTCTTTGCTTAGTGCTTTTTATGTGTATTTAAGTTTTGATGGCAGTTTTGTAAATGTAGTGGGCGCAAGTGGTGCTATATGTGTTTTAATGGGGTATTATGCGTATTTGGATAAAACTGCTACTAAAGGACTTATCGTGGCTATATTGTTAATGAGTTTCGTGCCTATTTTTATGGGTGTTAATATAGCTTGGTATGCACATATTTTTGGCTTTATATGTGGATATGCTTTGGGTAAATTTAAGGTTATAAGATGAAATATATCTATTTTATTCGTCATGCTAAAGCTCAAAAAGAAAATTACGATCAAGATTTACAACGAGAACTTAGTTCTAGTGGAAAAGATGATTTAAAAACTATGATTTATAGGATTAAGGATTTAGAATTTAAAGCCCAAAGCGTTATCTCAAGTCCTGCTAAGCGCTGTATAAAAACAGCACAAAAACTCTGTAAAAGCTTTTCTTTAAAAGAAAAAGATATCAAGATAGAAAAAAGCTTTTATGATGGTAATTTAAAGGATGTGTTAAATTTTATAAAAGAATTAAAAGAGAGTAGGGTAGTGCTAATTATGCATAATCCTTTATTGCAAGAACTTTGTGAATATTTAGCTTATATAGATTTAGAAAACTTTCCAACTTCTGCTATTTTATGTATGCAATTTGATATAAAAGAATTTAAAGATATAAAAGAACACAGCGGGGAAGTTGTGTTTTTTGATTATCCTAAAAGTCAAGAAAATAACTAATCTACATTTTTAAACTTCAATTTTATTTAAGCAAAAATATAAACTAAAATTTAGTTGAAATAAAAAATATATATTTTAGTCTTTCATAGTTGCATAAAATAACTTATAATATTTTTCAAAAAATTATACTTATTTTTTTATGGATAAATTATTTTCATCCAAAAAATAAAATACTTTAAATACTATAATATAGGTATTTTAAAATATATTTTACTTATGTATAAACAGATAAATATAAAAGTTTGAAAATTATAGTTTTCAATACAAAATATATATAATTTCAAGATTTTATTATTTATCATATAATTTTACATATATATTAAGTTTAAATTAAAATATTTTTATAGACTAAAAAAAGCTAAAATGATGAGTAAAAAGGCAAATAAATATAAAAGTTTAGCTTGTAAGGAATTTTTGGTTTTATTTGGATTTTTGGATTAATCTTGAAAGTTGTCTTGCTAAGTTTTTTCATATTTTCTCTAAATTCATAAAGTCTTTTTTCTTGTGCAAAGTCATTGTTTGAAGTATTGTTTTGGTTTACTTGCTTTTGCGTAGTTTTTTCTTAAAAAAACATATCATCACCCTATTTTGTTTTTTATAATTATAGCTTGATATTTTTGTAAGTAAGATTTTTTTATAATTTTTTAAGCTGTTTTAGAAGTTTTGGAGACTAAAAATGAAATATCCTCTAGATTATGAAGAAAATTTTGAAAAGTCATTTTTATTTTGGCTTTGTAGATATGTGAAATTTAAGCTTAATTCTTTGTCAAATAAGGAATTAAAAGACCCCCAAGCCTTGGCTGTAGTAAATTTAGCTCTAAATAAGGGTGTTAAAAATATACAAGAGCTTGATGCTTATGTAAAAAAAGCAAGAAATGCAGGACTTAGCGGTGTAAATACGTATTTTAATCCTTTGAAAAAACTTTATGAGTATTTGTTATTTTACAAGCTTTATTCACTAAAACAAATTGATGAAGAGCTTTTAGTGGAAATTTTAGCAAGTATTAGTGCTTCTTTATCTGATGCGAGTAAGAAAAATTATCGTATAGCTGTGATTAATTTTTTTGCATTTTTAGATAAACAAAATGAAGAAGATCAAAAGGCGCACATTTTTGATATTAATCTTAAAAATTGGGCGGGTATAAGTGGTTCTAAGGGGGTTAAGCTACCTGAGTATATGAGTGAAGATGAAGTGAGTAAATTTTTAGATGCTATCGATAATACAGATTTTAAAAGCAATACTATACGCAATCGTTTGATTATTAAAATCATCATTTTTACAGGAATTAGGGTTAGTGAAGCTATTAATATAAAATTAAAAGATATTAGCAAAGAAAATGATCTTTATATTATACGCATTAGAGCTAAAGGTAATAAATACCGCGTTGTGATGATTAAAAAAGAGCTTATAGAGTATCTTTTAAAAGATGTAAGGGTAAATTATCTTTCTTGTGATGGGCTTTTGTTTGTTAATCGCAATGGTAAAGCCCTAACACAAGCTTATGTTTCTCGTATAGTAGAACAAATTTTATTTAAAGCAGGAATTCGCAAGCAAAAAAACGGAGCTCATATGTTAAGACACACTTTTGCTACCCTACTTTATAAAAAACAAAAAGATTTAGTTTTAGTCCAAGAAGCGCTAGGTCATGCAAGTTTAAATACTTCAAGAATTTACACACATTTTGATAATGAAAAGCTAAAATTAGCCGCAGAAGTAGCTAAAAAACTTCACGATAGAAATTAATTTTTTATAAAAAAATCCGATATATCCTTTAAAAGAAAGGATATATCATGCAAATAAATAATTATGCTAGTAGTAAAATCAATCCTTATGTTTTAAACACTCAAAAAGAAGAAAAAGAAAGCAAAGAGAGCAAGAATTTTATAGAGTTTAAATTCACTCAAGGTATAAAAGAACTTGAAAAAAGTGTTAAAGAAAGTCAAAATGGAGAAAAATCAGAAGATGAGTTAAGTAAACTTTATAAAGAACTTTCTAAAATACAAGCTAAAATAGCAGAATTAAATGCTAAATTACAATCAAGCCAAGATCCACAAAAAGCTCAAATGATCAATTCTCAAATTCAAAGTTTAAATTCGCAAATGCAAAGCATTTATGCAAGAATAACCCAAATGTTATCTCAAGCCATGCAAGCTATGCAATGACTTTAATGTTTTTTAGCATTTAAAAACACACTAAGAATGATCAAAGTAAAAGCAAAAAGATCAATCACGCTATAAATAGTTCCTAAAAATAAAAAACTCATAAAAGCAGCAGCCACAGGTTCTATACAAGCTATTATACTAGCTTTAAAAGCTCCTATTAATTCAACTCCTTTTAAATATAAACAAAAAGCCCCTATTGTACCTATAAATACAATCCCACTCATAGCCAAAAAGGAATTTAAAGAAAAATCATGTTTTGGGATATTTCCTTGTAATAATACAAAAAGCAAAAAAGAAGCAAATAAACTAGCCAAACCCATGATTAAAAATAAGCCATATTTTGCTATGATAAGCCTAGCACTCAAAGAATAAAACGCTACTCCAAGAGCTCCAACAAAAGCCCAAATAACACTTCTTATATCAAGTTTTAAGTTGTTAATATCTCCATTTGTTATAAGTAAAAATAAAGCAAAAAGTATTAAAAACAAAGCGATTAACTCTATTTTTTTAGGTAAAATTTTATTTTTAAAACACATAAAAAGCATTATGATTAATGGTGCGTTGTATTGTATCATCGTGGCAGTTCCTGCATCGGTATAATAAATAGCTTTAAAATAACCATATTGAGTTATCAATAAACCAAAAATAGAAAAAATCAAAAGAGAGCTAAGTTCTTGTTTTTGCTTTAGCAATTTTAATTTGAAATTTTTTCCACCCAAGATTATTAAAATAATGCCTGTAAAAAGCAAACGATAAAAACTTACCCATTCAGCAGAGTAATGATTTTTAAACAAATATTCAGCCAAAACTCCACTTACAGCCCAAAATATCCCACCAAGTATGACTAGAAAAACTCCCAAAAAACACCTTTAATCTTATTAATTTATATAATATTTGTAGTAAAATATTATTATATCATTAAATGTATATATTTTAAGGAAAATTAATGACTTATTTAGAGATTGATGGTGTTGAAAAATTAAATGGAGAAGTGATAATAAGCGGTGCAAAAAATGCTGCACTCCCTTTGATAGCTTCAAGTATTTTAGCTAAAAATGAAGTTCAAATTTCAAATTTACCAAATGTAGCAGATATTTGCACCCTACTTTCTTTGCTTGAAAATTTAGGAGCAAATTATACTTTTAAAGACAATTTTGCAAAAATAAATACAAAACATTTAAATAAAACCATAGCAAAATACGACATCGTGCGTAAAATGCGTGCTTCTATACTCACCTTAGGGCCTTTACTAGCTAGATTTGGAAATTGTGAAGTTTCTTTACCGGGAGGTTGTGCTATAGGTCAACGCCCTATTGATTTGCACCTTTTAGCTTTAGAAAAAATGGGAGCTAATATTGAGATTAAACAAGGCTATGTGGTAGCTAGTGGAGAGCTTAAGGGTGCTGATGTGATGTTTGATAAAATCACTGTTACAGGTAGTGAAAATATCATTATGGCAGCGGCTCTAGCTCATGGCAAAACTAGACTTTTAAATGTTGCTAAAGAGCCTGAAGTAGTGCAACTTTGTGAGGTTTTAGCTAGAGCTGGGCTTGATATACAAGGCATAGGATCTTCTGAGCTTGAAATTTATGGCACAAGTGGAGAGCTTTTAGAATTTAAACCTTTTGAAATCATTCCTGATCGTATTGAAGCAGGAACTTATCTGTGTGCAGGAGCTATCACTAACTCAAAAATCACTCTAAAAAAAGTCAATGCAAGCCATCTTAGCGCAGTTTTAGCAAAGCTAGAGCAAATGGGTTTTAGCTTTGATATTAATGAAGATAGTATTAGTATAAATCCTGCTAAAGAAATCAAACCAGTTGAAATTTTAACTAGTGAATATCCAGGCTTTCCAACGGATATGCAAGCACAATTTATGGCTTTAGCTTTAAAAGCAAATGGCACAAGTATTATTGATGAGAGATTATTTGAAAATCGTTTTATGCATGTAAGTGAGCTTTTAAGAATGGGAGCTGATATAAGATTAAACGGGCATATTGCTACTATAAATGGCACTAAAGAGCTTTTGGGAGCTGATGTTATGGCTACTGATTTGCGTGCGTCTTCTGCTTTGATTTTAGCAGCTTTAGCAGCTAAAGGCACAAGCAAAATTCATAGAATTTATCATCTTGATAGAGGATATGAAAATTTAGAAGAAAAATTTAAAAAACTAGGTGCAAGTATAAGAAGGCTTGAAGAATGAGAGATATTTTTGCAACTTTAGATTTTTTAAAAGAACAAATCAAAGCAAAAAATGAATTTCAAAGAGTAAATTTGACACAGGCTTTGGGGTGTATTTTATATGAAGATATTTTTGTGAAAAAAAACCTACCCGCTTTTGATAATTCTGCCCTAGATGGTTATGCATTAAATTATACACATAAGAATGAATTACTAGAAATAAAAGGAAGCATTTTAGCAGGCGATAAAAATGATTATATTATAGAAAAAAATGAATGCTATAAAATCATGACAGGAGCTAAAATTCCTCAAAATGCAAATACCATTTTAATGTTTGAAGAAGCTTTGCTTGAAGATGAAAAGCTCAACGCTAAAAACGCTAAAGAAAACAATGCCATCCGTTTTAAAGGCGAGGAAGCAAAGCTTGGAGAGCTTTTGTTTAAAAAGGGACAAAAAATCACTTCAGGTTTGATAGCTATGCTTGCTGCTCAAGGAATTTATGAGCTAAAAGTCGTTAAAAAAATGCGTGTTGGGATTTTTTCAAGTGGAGATGAGCTTGTAGAACCTTGGGAAAATGCCGATGAATACAGCATATACAATGCAAATGCTTTTGGAATTTATGCTATTTTGCAAGATTATGCTGATGTTGAGTATTTAGGACTTATAAAAGATGATTTAAATGCATATAAAAAGCTTTTAGAAAATAAAGAATTTGATATGCTTATAAGCAGTGGTGGAGCTAGCGTGGGTGAGGCTGATTTTATCAAACAAGCTTTGCTTGAGTGTGATTTTAGCCCTATTTTTGAAAAAGTCAATGCTAAACTTTGCAAGCATGTAAAACTTTTTAGTAAAAGCGATATGCTTTTTCTAGCCCTACCAGGAAATCCTTTGGCCTCTTTAGTTTCAACGCATATTTTTGCAAAAAATATACTCAATTTACTTTATGGTAAAGAACTTTTGGAATTTGATAAAGCAAGATTGACTAAAGATTTAAATTTCAAAGGCCAAAGAAATGATTTTGCTTTTGGAAAATTAGTCGATGGGTATTTTAAACCAAGTGAAGCTAAATTTGGCTCAGGTATGCTAAAACCTTTATGTGAAAACACGCATATTTTAATCACACAAATTGATGATACAAAATTAGCAAAAGATCAAGAAGTTAAAGTTTTAAAATTTAATAGGGTATTACACTACCCTATTTTGAATGATTAACTTCTTGCTTTATCTAAGGTTTTAAAAAGATTATTTAAGATATTTTCTTCATTTTTTTGGTATTTACTTTGGCGTAATTTCTCCCAAGCATATACGCTATAATCTTTAGAAATCGAACCTATATTTAAATCTGTATTACTAAAAGCATTGTTGCTATCTTTTTTATACTCTTTTTCCTCTTTGTCTTTAAGTGCATTAAGCGTAGCTTGAAATTCATCTGAAGATGTGTTTTTTTCTTTGATTTTTGTCATATTATTTAGGGCTAACGGACTATTTTTATCATTTACTTGCATGAGAACTCCTTTTTTAAAATTTAATAGCTATAAGCAAAAAACATTCCTTAATTTTAAAAACTTGACAATAAAATAAAGTTTTGATAAAATCACACTCTACTTTCAAAATGCGGGAATAGCTCAGGGGTAGAGCACAACCTTGCCAAGGTTGGGGTCGCGAGTTCGAATCTCGTTTCCCGCTCCATTTTTTACACCCTAGTTTGACTCATGAGATTATTTAATCTATCCATTATAGAATTTGTATAAGAATTAATTGTGTTGCTTTGTGGTTTCCAACCATTAGCAAAATATTTTTTCATGTCGAAGTCTAATTGAGAATTTCCCATTGCTTCATTTTTTGAAATTCCATGTTCATAAAGATAAAGATGTATGTTTTGAAAACTTTCTTCAGCATAATACTTAAACAAAGATTGAAAATCGATTTTTTTTGTCATTATATCATCCAAGTGCATACTTGGGCTTCCAAAGCTTTCTTTTGCTCTAACTGCATTATGCATTTGTGCTTTTGGGTTTAAAGTGGTGTTTGGGCTATATAAAATACGCCCTTCTTGAGATTTTAAAAAACTCATAAATAAAGCTTCTTTAGGATAACTCCCATCTTCATTTTTTGGATAAACAGACATATCAGGCTTGAATTCATGCTCACCGCCTTTATTGATGTTGTTTAAGTCTTTCATAGATAGTCCTAGAGTTTCGGGCTTGATACCTGTTATTAACCCCCAAGAATCATCATAAATATTATTTGCCTCATTAAATTGCTCTGATGTTTTATATACATTTGAAATTTTTACATCAGAATAATCTGCCAAGAATTTAATGCGTATATCATTATTTCTTATTGTGTCTGAATGTTGAAAGCCTATGCCATATCCATTATAAAACCCATCAATAGCATAACCTTTTGGCATAGAATTAATATCTGCTTCACTAAAGCTTATTTTATCATTTGGAAAACTTTGATCTAAAGCACTAGAAAAAATATTATAATATTGTCTTATAGTATCAGCCATATCTATGTTTGTATAGTAATTTGAAATGCCTAGATATTCTTTTTCGCCCGCAATAATAGGATTGTTTTCAGCTACTCTATACAACTCATCTAAAGTAGATTTATGTATCTTAAAATCTTCAGGTAATCCCGCTGCTTTGTTAAAATCACTACCCATATAGCCACTAGAATCAACACTATAACCATAAGCCATAGAAGCAGGATTATTAGCTTGTCTATATTTTAAAGCATAAATAGAATTTTTAAAATCGCTTGATATATGATAATTAGGAGAATCGCTTTTAATACTATTTTGATTTAATATTGTTTCATTGAGTGCTAATGTTTGAGTATTATTACTTTGAATTTCAATTAATTTACTAGCATTTTGTTTAACAAAAGTATTTGCAAAATTTGTTTTTGAACTTGTTTTATTTTCTTTATTTGCTTTTGTTTGTGAAATGATAGAACCATAAGAGGAATTATCATACTCATTAGGCATTCCTTAGATTTAGATTTTGCCCTCAATCTTCAATCTTGCATTTTTACAAGCAAATTTTATTCCATTTATTTTAGCAATTTTCAACTAAATTCAAACTTTTTTTATGTATGATATATTAGTTTTAAATTTATTACAGAGGTTGTATTATTTGAGATATATTATATTGTTTTTATTTTTCTATACTTTAAGTTTTGCTTCGAATTTTGATGAAGTAAAATTAGCTTTGATTAAAGAATTTAAGACAAATTATCCGCAACTAGAAATCATTTCTTTAGATCTTAACACTCAATCAAGTTTGCCTGCTGATTTTAATCAATATATTTTTTTAAAGCTGGGTAATCATAATTTTGATAGAGCAGATGGTTTTGTAAAGGCTGAATTTAAAACTCCAGAGCAGTTTAAAAAAAATATATTTTTTAAGTATTTTTTAAAGGCAAAATTAGAGGTTTTGCAAACCACGCGCCCTATTGCGCGCAATGAAAATTTAAGTCCTGCTAGTTTTAAAATTTTAAAAATTCCTTTTGATAAAGCTCCTCAAGGTGTATTAAAAAAAGATGAAATCGCAAATTTAATAGCCAAAAGCAATATAAGAGAAAATATGATTTTAAAATATAATATGTTTAAAACCAAAACCCTTATACAAAGAAATGATTCTGTTTATGGGGTTATCAAAGATGGGGATTTAAGCATGATAATAGAATTAAAAGCCTTGCAAAGCGGGAATTTAAACCAAAGAATTCGCCTTAAAAATAAAGATGGAAAAGTCGTGCATGGTAAAGTTATTAGTAAAAATTATGTGGAGCTAAAATGAGAAAAATTTTAGTAGGTATTTGCGGGGCTAGTTCTTGTGAACTTGGTTTTTTATTGTTAAAACATTTAAAAGAAAAAGGGCAAATTTATGCCATTGTGAGTAAAAATGCAAAAATAAGCTTTACAAAAGAAAATTCTCTTTTAGAAAATATAGACTTTTTGCAACACATAAAAGATAAATTTGAGCTTGAACATGTAAATTTTTTAGATAATGAAGATATTAGTCAATGTGTTGCAAGTGGATCTTTTGGCATAGAAACGACTTTTATCACACCTTGCTCGATTAATACTTTAGCAAAAATTGCTTGTGGTATAAATGATACTTTACTTACAAGAGCTGCAGGAGTGGCTTTAAAAGAACGCAAAAAACTCATACTTGGGGTAAGGGAAATGCCCTATTCTACTTTAAATTTAGAACAAATGGCTAAACTTTCTAGCTATGGAGCTATCATCGCTCCTCCTGTAATGGCAAGTTATGCTAAGATTGATAATTTAGAAAAACTATATGAATTTATCATAGGAAAATGGCTTGATCTAGCAAATATTGAGCATAATTTATACCAAAGGTGGCAATGATGGCTAGTTGTATATACCCAGGGACATTTGATCCTATCACTAATGGACATTTAGATGTGATCGTTCGAGCTAGCAAGATGTTTGAAGAAGTAGTTGTTGCCATAGCTAAAAGTGAGAGTAAAAAGCCTATGTTTAGCTTAGAGCATAGAGAAAAAATGGTAAAAATTGCTACAAAAGACTTAAAAAATGTTAAAATTACAACTTTTGATAACTTACTAGTAGATCTTGCTAAAAATTTGCAAATAAATATCATTATAAGAGGCTTAAGAGCGGTGAGTGATTTTGAGTATGAACTGCAACTTGGTTATGCAAATCACATGCTTTGGGAAGATTTTGAAACTATATATCTTATGCCAAATTTAAAAAATTCTTTTATTTCAAGCTCTATAGTAAGATCAATTTGTGCGCATAATGGCGATGTGAGTAAGCTTGTGCCAAAAGAAATTATACCTTTATTAAAGGAGAGAGATTGTATATAGCTTTTGAAGGGGTTGATTGTGTAGGCAAAAGCACGCAAATAGAGCTTTTAAAAAAATATTTTCATAATGCATTTTTTACTAAAGAACCAGGTGGAAGTGAGCTTGGATTGCATTTGAGAAAAATTTTATTAGAAAGTAAAATGCAATTTTCTAAAAAGGCTGAGCTTTTGCTTTTTTTAGCAGATAGAGCAAATTTAATCGACATGTATTTAGCGCAGAATAAAAACAAACTTATCATTTCAGATCGTAGTTTTATCTCTAATATGGCTTATGCAAGATGTGATTTTGATCAAAATATTTTATTTGAGTTAAATTCTTTTGCCACAGGTGGATTTTTTCCACAAAAGGTTGTATTTTTGCATGGTTCTAAAGAGCTTATTGAGCAAAGACTTTCTAAAAAAGATTTAGATAGTATTGAAAAAAGAGGGATTGAGTATTTTTTAAATATACAAAAAGCTTTAGAAGAAACTTTAGAGTTTTTAAAAACTAAAATAGATATAAAAATTTTAAAATTAGATGCTTCTTTGAGTATTGAAAATTTACATGAAAAGATTAAGGAATTTATAGATGATTAATGCTTTAAAAGGAATGAAAGATTTACAAGATGGCCAAGCTGTTCTTTATGAAAAAGTAGTAAAAACTTGCGAAGAAGTAGCTAAAAACTATGGTTTTACTTTTATTAATTGTCCGCATTTAGAACTTACTAAGCTTTTTAAAAGAAGTGTTGGGGAAAGCTCTGATATAGTTGGCAAAGAAATGTATGAATTTGTTGATAAAGCAGGCAATGATGTGTGTTTGAGGCCTGAAGGGACAGCTGGAGTGGTAAGATCATACATAGAAGCTAAAATGGATAAGGCTCAAAGTGTTAAAAGATGGTTTTATCATGGCTCTATGTTTCGCTATGAAAGACCACAAAAAGGAAGATTGCGTGAATTTCATCAATTTGGAGTAGAAAGCTTTGGTGTAGCAAGTGTGTATGAGGATGCGAGTATTATTTTAATGTTAAATGAAATTTTTAAACGCTTAGAAATTCACACAAGCTTGAAAATTAATTCTTTAGGCTGTAAAGAATGTATGGGTGTATATAAAGAAAAACTCATAGCTTTTTTAAATTCTAAAGAAGGTTTTTGTGAGGATTGCTTAAGAAGAAAAGACTTAAATCCTATTAGAGTGCTTGATTGTAAAAATGATCATTGTCAAAGTTTAATCAAAAATGCACCAAAACTAAGTGAAAATTTATGCCCATGTTGTAAAAAAGATTATGAAAAATTACAAAAACTTTTAAAAGAAAATGATGTTGAGTTTGAATGTGATGAGAAATTAGTACGCGGGCTTGATTATTATTCTAAAAGTGCATTTGAGTTTGTTAGCGATGAAATCGGTGCAAAGGCTGCTGTGGCAGGTGGTGGAAGATATGATAGATTGATTGAATACTTAGATGGTAAAAGTGGCTATGGCGTGGGTTTTGCTATGGGTATAGAAAGGATTATGGCTATTTTAGAGCAAAAACAAAGCATAAAAGCTAGAGAAGGAATTTATCTTTGTGCTATGGATGAAGCTTATATAGATACTATTTTTAAATTAGCAAATACTTTAAGAAAAAAACATAAAGTGCATTTAAGTTATGAAGCAAAAAAACTTGCAAAGCATTTAAACCAAGCAGATAATGCTAATGCTAAAATCTTTTTGTGTATAGGTGAAGATGAAATGGAAAAAGAAGAGATTTTTTATAAAAATTTAGATAGTAAAGAAAATAAAAATATAAAATTAGCAAATTTGGAGAATGAATTATGATTGATTATGGTATTAATATTTGGGGTGCAAATAATTTTATCATCGAAAATGGTAAAGTATGTGTAAATCATGGTAAAAAACCTGCCATTATAGATATAGTAAATACTTTGCGCGATGATGGTTATAAGGGGCCATTATTGCTTCGTTTTCCTCATTTAATCCATAAGCAAATTGAGCAAATTTATAATAAATTTGCTAAAGCAAAAAAAGAATTTAACTATAAAGGTTCTTTTAATGCTGTGTATCCTTTAAAAGTCAATCAATATCCAGGTTTTGTAAAAAATTTAGTTAATCTAGGCAAAGAATACAACTATGGCTTAGAGGCAGGAAGTAAGGCTGAGCTTTTACTAGCTATGGCTTATAATAATGAAGGTGCTCCTATAACGGTTAATGGTTTTAAAGATAAAGAACTCATAAATATGGGCTTTATAGCGTGTGAAATGGGTCATAATATCACTTTAACTATGGAAGGGCTTAATGAGCTTGAAGCGATGATTGAAATTGCTAAAAATCGTTTTAAGCCAAAGCCAAATATAGGCTTAAGGGTGCGCTTGCATTCAGCTGGAGTAGGAATTTGGGCAAAAAGTGGTGGTATAAATTCAAAGTTTGGTTTAACATCTACTGAGCTTATTGAAGCGGTAAATCTTTTAAAAGCTAATAAACTTTTAGATCAATTTACTATGATACATTTTCATTTAGGCTCACAAATTACTGAAATTCATCCTTTGAAAAAAGCTTTAAATGAAGCGGGCAATATCTACACCGAGCTTAGAAAAATGGGGGCAAAAAATTTAAAAGCTATTAATCTTGGTGGAGGCTTAGCGGTAGAATACTCTCAGTTTAAAAACGAAACAAGTAGAAATTACACCTTAAGTGAGTATGCAAACGATGTTGTGTTTATTTTAAAAGGCATTGCAGAACAAAAAAAAGACTTAGAGCCTGATATTTTTATAGAAAGTGGGCGTTTTGTAGCGGCTAATCATGCTGTTTTGGTAGCACCTGTTTTAGAGCTTTTTTCTCAAGAATACACAGAAAGTAAGCTTTTATTAAAAGATAAAAATCCAAAACTTATCGATGAGCTTTATGATTTGTATAAAAACATTAAAGCCTCTAATGCACTTGAGTATTTACATGATAGTATTGATCATATGGAGAGTATTTTAACCTTGTTTGATTTGGGTTATGTGGATTTACAAGATCGCTCTAATAGTGAAATTTTAGTGCATTTGATTATGAGAAAAGCTATTTCTTTAGTGGGTGATCAAGCTGATTTATCGAGTTTGCAAAATGAAGTACAAGAAAAATATTTAGTGAATTTTTCAGTATTTCAGTCTTTACCTGATTTTTGGGGTTTGGAGCAAAATTTCCCTATCATGCCACTTGATAGACTCAATAAAAAACCTACAAGAAGTGCAAGTATATGGGATATAACTTGTGATAGTGATGGAGAAATTTCTTATTCTAAAGATAATCCTTTGTTTTTACATGATATTGATGTAGAAGCTGAAGATTATTTTTTAGGATTTTTCCTAGTAGGAGCTTATCAAGAAGTGCTTGGTATGAAGCATAATCTTTTTACACATCCAACCGAAGCTTGTATAAGTATTAATGAAAAGGGTTTTGAAGTAGAAAGCGTGCTAGAGGCTCAATCTATTTTAGATACCTTAGAAGATCTTGATTATGATATTCATGCAATTATGGATAATATTAATGAAAAAATTTATACTTCAAAACTTGTTAATGAAAATCAAAAAAAGCATATTTTGGGTGAAATTTATTTATTCTTAAACGATAATGGATATTTAAAAAGCATAGGTTCTAAATGAGTATTTTCAAACTAATCAAAGAAGATTTTTCTATGCCAAAGCAAAAAGATCCTGCATATAGATTTTGGGTGGAATTAGTTTTTAACTATCCTGGTGTTTGGGCTGTGGTAAATTATCGCTTTGCACATTTTTTTTACCAAAAAGGTTTTAAAAAAATAGCAAGGATTATTAGTGGAATTTCTCAGTTTCTTACTGGAGTTGATTTACACCCTGGGGCACATTTAGGTAGAAGGATATTTATAGATCATGCAAGTGGGGTTGTGATTGGTGAGACTTCTATTATAGGTGATGATGTTTTGATTTATCAAGGTGTTACTTTGGGTGGAACGAGTTTAGATAAAAATACCAAAAGACACCCCACTATAGAAGATGGTGTGATTATAGGTTCTGGTGCTAAAATTTTAGGCAATATTACTATAGGTAAAAATGCCAAAATAGGCTCAAATGCAGTTGTATTAAAAGATGTTGGACCAAATTTAACAGCTATTGGCATACCTGCTTATATTAAAGATGATTATGAAGAAAAAATCGCTAAATTAGAAGCAAGGCTTGCTATTTTAGAAGAAAAGCTAAATAAAGAGGATAAATGATAGCAATTACAGGTGGAGGCACAGGAGGGCATTTAGCTATAGCTAGATGTTTATTACAAAGTGCAAAAAAACAAGGTTTAGAGTGTATTTACATAGGAAGTGAAAATGGCCAAGATAGACTTTGGTTTGAAAACGAAAATGGCTTTTATAAAAAATACTTTCTAAGCTCTCAAGGCGTTGTTAATAAAAAAGGCTTAGTTAAGGTTCAATCGTTTTTGCATATTATAAAACTTGCAATAAAAACAAAACAAATTTTAAAAGAACATAAAATTAAAGCAGTTTTTAGTGTGGGTGGATATAGTAGTGCTCCAGGTGCTTTTGGTGCTTTAATGGCAAATATCCCACTTTTAATCCATGAGCAAAACTCAAAAATGGGAAGTTTAAATTCACTTTTAAAGCCTTTTTCTAAAGCTTTTTTTACTGCTTTTGATGATCAAATTAACAAAGCAAATACTTTCTTTTGTTCTTATCCTATTAATGAGGTTTTTTCTCAAAAAGCAAGAGTGAGAAAAGAATTAAAAAATATTATTTTTCTTGGTGGCTCTCAAGGGGCTAAATTTATAAACGATCTTGCTTTAGAAAATGCTTTATACTTTAAAGAAAAAGGCATAAATATCATTCACCAATGTGGTAAGAATGATTATGAAAGATGTAAAAAAGCTTATGAGGTTTTAAATGTTAATGTAGAGCTTTTTGACTTTGATAAAAACATTATAGATAAAATTTCTAAAGCAGATTTAGCCATATCAAGATCAGGCGCAAGCAGTCTTTTTGAGCTTAGTGCAAATTTACTTCCTTGTATTTTTATTCCTTATCCATATGCGGCTAAAAATCATCAGTATTTTAATGCTTTGTATTTAAAAGAGCGTAATTTATGTGAAATTTTAACCCAAGAAGAAAAACATCAATTTTTAAATTTGGTAGAAAATTTCTCACTAGAAGAAAAATCTTTAGCCTTGCAAGAATTAAAAAGTGAAAATGGTGCAGATTTTATGACAGAAAAAGCAAAGCAAATGGGGTTTATTTAAATAAAATACTCCCCAAACGCACCATATTTGAGCCACATTTTATAGCTAGCTCAAAGTCTCCACTCATACCCATAGAGCAAATTTTTGCCCCGTGTTTTTGTAAATTTTCATAGATTTTAAAAGTTTGCTCAAAACTTTCTTGAACTTTTTCTTCATCCATAGAGCCTATACACATAATGCCTACTAGATTTAAATTTTTACACTCTTCTTGTATTTGCAAATACTCTTCTATGGCCCTATTTTGCTCTATGCCACTTTTAGAGCTTTCATTGGCAGTATTTATTTCTAATAAAGTATCTAATTTATAATCAAGTCTTTTATCTACAGCTTTGGCGCTTTTTAAGCTATTGCAAGATTGCCAAAGTAACGGGTTTTGTTTGATTAAAAGATTGATTTTATTACTTTGAAGATTACCTATAAAATGCCATTTGATTTCTAAGTCTTGAAGTTTTTCTTTTTTTAAAGCTAAAGCTTGGACTTGATTTTCTCCAAACTCTACAACACCTTGCTTAAAAAGCTCTCGAATTTGTTCATCTTGAACATACTTGCTAGCTGCTACTAAACGCACATTTTGTTTTATGGTTTTTTCAAAAATACTTTCTAAATTCATCTTTTCCTACATCAATTCATATAATTTTTTACGCTCACTTGAGCTTCCTATGCCAAGTTGCATACGATATTTTGTGATAGTCCTACGCCCTAGTTGCACACTTGGGAATTCTTTTTGAGTGAGTTCAAGAATTTTCAAATCACTCAGAGGTTTTTTAGGATTTTCTTTTTTAATTAAATTACTAAGAAAATCTTTAATAGTTGCATTAGAAGTTTCACCATCATCAACTGCGGTGGTAAAGAAAGATTTTAAAGGTATTAAGCCTCTATCACAACTTAAGTATTTATTTGCAATTGCCCTTGAGATGGTAGAAGCATTTCTTTCAAGATCTTGCGCTAGGTCTTTAAGTTGCATAGGTTTGATATCCCCGCCCATGAAAAAATCATATTGATATTCTATAATCATAAGTCCTAGTTTATAAAGGGTAGCTTTACGCATAGCTAATGCATCGATTAAATTTTTAGCATCTTTTAAATAAGCACTTAAAAACTCATGATCTAAGCCATCTGCTTCAAAAGCAATTTCAGGGTAATAATCATCATTAATTTTAATTTTAATTTCACCATTTTCTTGATAAATAAATATATCAGGAATAATTTCCATACTCTCTTCAAAATATTCTAAAAAAGGCGGAATAGAGATTTTTTTAATTATCGCTATAGCCTTTTTATACAAAGGATCTTTGATAAAATCTTTTGCATTTTCTAAATTTAAAATTAGCATTTTGCAAAACCCATAAAGCTCATCATCTAAGTCAAAATGCTCTAATGCAAAAATAAAAGCTTCTTGATTATTTTTTGCCCCTACTCCAACGGGATCAAGGTATTTAAATCTTTGTCTGATTTTTTCTACTTCTAAAGGATCAAATTCACCTAAAATTTCCTCATCATATTCAAAATAACCTTCATGATTTAAACATTCTATGATTTTTTCAGCAATGGTTTGGGATTTTTTAGTAGGAAAAAATGGTGGTATGATTTGTTCGCTTAAAAGTTCATATACATTTTTTACTTCTAAGCTTTTTGCATCAATCATTTGCGTGGTGGTATTTTTACTAAAATATTCTTGATAATACTTGTTTTGATTGTTTGTAATGCTTGAGTTTTCTTTAATCTCTATAAAAGGATTTTCTTTAGCAAATTCATCTAAACTTTCTTTTAGATCTTCAATATTAGCTTGCAATATAGGAAGCCAAGATCTTAAGGTTTGTGATAGTTTTGCTTTTTGCGTTATAGAGGTTTTTTGTTTAAGCATTATTCAAGTCTAAACTCACTTCCAAGATAGTATTTTTTAACATCTTCATTATGTGCAATTTCATTAGCATTGCCACTAGCTAGCAACCTTCCGCTTCTAATCACATAAGCTCTATCGCAAATTGCTAGAGTTTCTCTTACATTATGATCAGTGATTAAAACACCTATATTCATAGCTTTTAAATCATTAATCAAGCTTTGAATTTCACTTACTGCGATAGGATCAACCCCAGCAAATGGTTCATCAAGGAGTAAAAATTTAGGATCACACATAAGCGATCTTGCTATCTCACAACGCCTTCTTTCACCCCCGCTTAAACTCATACCTTTTCTGTGTCTAATAGGCTCTATGCTAAGTAATTCTAGCATTTGCTCTATCTTTTGTTCCAATAAATTTTTATCCTTATATATTACTTGGGCGGCTAAAAGTAAATTTTCTTCTACGCTTAAGTCTTTGAAAACACTACTTTCTTGAGGTAAATACCCAATGCCAAGCTTTGCTCTTTTATTAAGTGGTTCTTTTGTGATATCTTGTGAGTCTAAAAACACCTGCCCACTTGTTGGCAAAATAAGTCCACATATCATATAAAAACTTGTAGTTTTTCCTGCTCCATTAGGCCCTAAAAGTCCAACAACTTCTCCGCTTTGTACTTCTAGTGAAACATCGTGTATGATTTTTGTTTTTTTAATGATTTTTTCTAAATTTCTAGCTTCTAGCTTACTCATGTATTATATACTTTCTTTTATTTTCATAAGGAATGATTTGTAAAATTATATTAAAAATTTGATATTTATCTAAGTATTTTTTTAATTTTTCATCACCCCACTCTACCAAATGCAAACCCTCTTCAAAAAAATTTTCAATCAAACCATTTTTTAAAAGTCCATCAATGCCCTCTTGATAAATATCATAATGATACATTTTACCTTGTTGAAAATCATACTCTTGCATGATAGAAAATGTAGGAGAATTAAGCGTTTTTTCTATTCCAAGAAATTGAGCATAGTTTTGCACCAAAGTAGTTTTACCACTTGCTAAATCCCCTTGAAGTAAAATAACTCCGTTTTTAGGCAAAATTTCACAAAGCTTATAAAGCTCATTTTGGCTTAAAATCATTTCTTTCATTGAATTTTTACCACATATTTTTCTTGCATAGCTTTTGGTATGCTTTTGGTTGTTGGTATGTCTAAGACTTTATAGATATTAGTATATTCTATAAATTTAATGCTTATTTCATCGCCAATTTTTACTTCTTTACTAGCTTTAACTACTTGATTGTTTATACTTACTACGCCACTTTTACACATATCTTCTGAAATAGCACGGCGCTTAGTGATATTAACTACATTTAAAAATTTATCTATTCTCATAAAAATATTTTATCAAAAAATACAAGAAAATGTTATAAAATGTCTGAATTTTTTACATTATATTAAGCTAAATTCGTTAAATTTTACAATCATTTTTTACAAAGAGGAAAGACAATGAAAAAAGATATCAAAAAAGTGGTTTTAGCATATTCTGGTGGACTTGATACAAGTATAATTTTAAAATGGTTACAAGATGAGTATAAATGTGAAGTAGTAACTTTCACAGCAGATATTGGACAAGGTGAAGAGCTTGAGCCTGCTAGAAAAAAAGCACTTTCTTTGGGCGTAAAAGAAGAAAATATTTTTATTCAAGATTTAAAAGATGAATTTGTAAAAGATTATGTGTTTCCTATGTTTAGAGCAAATGCTATTTATGAAGGAGAATATTTACTAGGTACAAGTATAGCAAGACCTTTGATAGCAAAAGCTTTAGTAGAAATAGCAAATAAAACTAATGCAGATGCTATTAGCCATGGAGCAACTGGTAAAGGAAATGATCAAGTGCGTTTTGAATTAGGTGCTTTGGCGCTAAATCCAAATTTAGCCATTATTGCTCCTTGGAGAGAATGGGATTTAAATAGCCGTGAAAAACTCTTAGCTTATGCGCAAAAACATGGTATTGATATAGCTAAAAAACCAGGTAAATCACCTTATTCTATGGATGCAAATTTATTACATATTTCTTATGAGGGTTTAGTGCTTGAAGATCCTGCGGCTAAACCTGAAGCAGATATGTGGCGTTGGGTGAAAGATTTAAAAGAAACTCCAAATGAAAGCGAAGTAATAGAGCTTGAGTTTAGCAAAGGCGATTTATGTGCTATTAATGGAGAAAAAATGTCTCCTGCGCAGCTTTTAGCAAAACTTAACGAGCTTGGTGCAAAACATGGTATAGGTCGTCTTGATATTGTCGAAAATCGCTATGTGGGTATGAAAAGTAGAGGTTGTTATGAAACTCCAGGTGGAAGCATACTTTTAAAAGCACATCGCGCTATAGAAAGTATCACTCTTGATAGAGAAGCAGCGCATTTAAAAGATGAATTAATGCCAAAATATGCAAGTTTAATTTATAATGGCTATTGGTTCTCGCCTGAAAGATTAATGCTTCAAGCCTTAATTGATGAGTCGCAAAAATATGCAAATGGTAAAGTTAAACTTGAATTATATAAAGGTAATGTAATGGTAATAGGTAGAGAAAGTGCGAATGATAGTTTATTTAGTGAGGCTTATTGTACTTTTGAAGAAGATATTGTGTATGATCAAAAAGATGCAGCAGGTTTTATAAGATTAAATGCTTTGAGATTTATCATCGCAGGTAAAAATGGAAGAAAATTTTAAAAAAGGAAAACAATGAAAGTATTATTGATTAAAGATGTAAAAAGCTTGGGAAAAGCAGGAGAAGTTAAAGAAGTAAAAGATGGATATGGACAAAATTTTTTAATTGCCAAAGGTTTTGCCAAGGCTGCTACACATGAAGTTTTAAAACAATATGAAGCAGAGCAAAAGAAAAAGGCTGAGAATTTAAGATTTGAACTTGCAAATTTGGAAAAATTAAAAGAAGAATTATCTAAAATCACTATTTGTATAGCTAAGCCTGTAGGAGCTAATGGAAGCTTGTTTGGTGGGGTTACTAAAGATGAAATCGCACACGTATTAAAGGATCAAAAAGGCATAGAGCTTGATAAAAAAAGCTTAGAATGTGATACTATAAAAGAACTTGGTGTGCATGAAATTTCAGCAAAATTAGGCCATGCAATTCATGCTGTATTTAAGCTAGAAGTTAAAGGAGAATAATGTTTCACGCAACTACAATTTTAGCTTATAAAGGTAAAAATAAGTCTGTAATTGGTGGAGATGGACAAGTAAGTTTTGGAAATACTGTTTTAAAAAATAATGCAGTTAAAATTAGAAAATTAAATAATGGAAAAGTATTAGCAGGCTTTGCAGGAAGCACTGCTGATGCTTTTAATCTTTTTGATATGTTTGAAAAACTACTTTCTAGTTCTAAGGGTGATTTATTAAAAGCTGCGATAGATTTTTCAAAAGAATGGCGTAAGGATAAATACCTAAGAAAACTTGAAGCAATGATGTTAGTATTAGATAGAAATCATATATTTTTACTTTCAGGAACTGGAGATGTAGTTGAGCCTGAAGATGGTGCTATAGCTGCTATTGGTAGTGGGGGTAATTATGCACTTTCTGCTGCAAGAGCTTTAGCTAAACACTCAAGTTTAGATGAAGAAGAATTAGTTAAAGAAAGCTTGCAAATAGCTGGTGAAATTTGCATTTATACTAATACAAATATTAAAACTTATGTAATTGAGGATGATAAATGAATTTAACTCCAAAAGAGATTGTGAAATTTTTAGATGATTATGTAATTGGACAAAAAAATGCCAAAAAAATCATAGCAATTGCTTTAAGAAATCGTTATAGAAGAATGCAGCTTAGTCCTGAACTTCAAGATGATATCATGCCAAAAAATATTTTAATGATAGGATCAACTGGGGTTGGTAAAACAGAGATTGCAAGACGCCTTGCTAAGATGATGGGGCTTCCTTTTGTAAAAGTTGAAGCAAGTAAATATACTGAAGTTGGTTTTGTTGGGCGTGATGTAGAAAGCATGGTTAGAGATTTAGCTAATGCTGCTTTAAATTTAGTAAAAAATGAAGAAAAAGAAAAAAATAAAGATAAAATTAATGAATTTATAGAAAATAAGATTTTAGAAAAACTTTTACCGCCTTTACCAAAAGGTGTTAGCGAAGAAAAACAAGAAGAATATCAAAATTCTTTAGAAAAAATGCGCGTGAAATTAAAAGCTGGTGATTTAGATGATAGCACAATAGAAGTTGAAATTTCACAAAGCGTGTTTGATACTAATCCAAATTTACCACCTGAAATGGGTGCTATGCAAGATATAGTAAAAGTTATTGGCGTGGGTAATAAAAAAGTTAAAAAAGAAATGAAAGTAAAAGATGCAAGAATAGCTTTAGCTCAAGAAGCAAGTGAGAAAATTCTTGATATGGAAAGCATTAAAGGCGAGGCTTTAAGAAGAGCAGAAAATGAAGGGATTATTTTTATTGATGAGATAGATAAAGTAGCAGTTTCAAGCTCAAATTCAAACCGCCAAGATCCAAGCAAAGAAGGGGTGCAAAGAGATTTGCTTCCTATAGTTGAAGGTAGCACTATACAAACTAAATTTGGACCTTTAAAAACTGATCATATTTTATTTATCGCAGCAGGTGCTTTTCATCTAAGTAAGCCAAGTGATTTGATTCCTGAACTTCAAGGGCGTTTTCCTTTAAGAGTTGAGCTTGATTCGCTAGATGAAGATGCTTTATATGCTATTTTAACAAGACCTAAAAATTCATTACTAACACAATACATTGAGCTTTTGAAAACTGAAAATGTAGAGCTTGTTTTTGAAGATGAGGCTATTAGAGAAATAGCAAAAATAGCAAGTAAGGCTAATGAAGAAATGCAAGATATTGGTGCAAGACGCTTGCATACGGTAGTAGAAAAACTTTTAGAAGATATTAGTTTTGAAGCAGATGAATATGCTGGAAAAGTTTATAAAATAGATGATTTTAAAGTGCAAGTTAAACTTGGAGATATCATAGAAAATAAAGATTTAGCTAGGTATATCTTGTGAAAAGTGGCTTTATAAGCATAATGGGTAGAACTAATGCGGGAAAAAGTTCTATCCTAAATTCTTTATTAGAAGAAAAAGTGGCTATGGTTTCTCATAAGCAAAATGCCACAAGAAGAAAAATTAATGCGATTATAATGCATGAAAATCATCAGCTTATTTTTATAGATACACCAGGTTTGCATGCAAGCTCTAAGGCTATGAATCAGCTTATGATTGATTTAGCGATTAAAAGCATTGCTGACTGTGATGTGATTTTATTTGTAGCTAGTATTTATGATGATATTAAAGATTATGAAAATTTTTTAAGTTTAAATCCTAAAGTACCACATATTGTTTTGATTAATAAGGTTGATTTAGTAAAAAAAGAAGTTTTGCTTAAAAAATTAAGCGAGTATTCTCAGTTTAACTCACATTTTAGTGCTATTATCCCCTATTCTGCAAAGCAAAAATTTTATAAAAAAATTCTCTTAGATGAGATGATTAAGTATTTGCCTGAACATCCGTATTATTTTGATCCTGAGTTTATTACTACAACAAATGAAAAGGACATTTATAGAGATTTTATCTTAGAAGCTATATATGAAAATTTAAGTGATGAAATTCCTTATAGCACTGAAGTCAAAATAGAAAAAATCAAAGAACTAGAGCAAATTTATTATATTAACGCTATCATCATTACAGATAGTAATTCTCACAAAGGAATGATACTAGGTAAAGATGGTGCTACAATTAAGCGTATAGGTAAAGAAGCTAGGGTTAAAATAGAAAAATTAGTAAAAAAAAAGGTAATGTTAAAATTGTTCGTTCAACTTGAGAAAAATTGGCACAAAAACGAGCAAAACCTTAAGAAAATCCTTTATGATGAGTAAAAAAGTCATCAAAAAAGATTTTCTTGCTTATGAAAAACTTTTGTATATTAAATTTGCAAATCCTATTAGCGAAGATGAAATTTTAAAAAAGAGCTTTGAGAGCTTGGTCTTAAAGATGATTTTTCTTATAAGCTAAAGTATTTTCAAGATAAATCTATTGCTCATGTATTTTTGTGTAAATATGAAGATATTCTAGATATTGATTATATAATCCCAGAACCCCTACTTTTTGAAGTATATTTTAAGAATGATACAAATAGTGAAAATCTTGTATTATTATTTAAAGAAAAATATATAGTTTTAGTGGAGTATTTAGGGTGTAATTTTCAAAATTGCAAAGTTATACCATTAAATGTTTATGATAAAATATATGAAGAAAAATTAAAAAATACCTATAAGCACATTATAAGCATAGATGATACTCAAAATCTTAGCAGTTTTGATAAATTTAATAGTAATATTTTTTACCAAAAATTGTTAAAAAATTGCGATCAAGTCAAGATTAATTTTACCAATAAAGAAAAAATAAATCATTTAAAATCTTTTAGTTTTAAAATTTTATTAGCTTTTACATGCGGGATTTTACTAGCCTTAGTTTATCCTTTGTATTTGTATACACAAAAATCATTTTATGAAAATGAGAAAACAAAATATGAAAATTTAATAAAAAAGCAAGATGATATTTTAGAACAAGTAAAAATAAATCAAAAACAAAATCAAGAGTTTAAAAAACTACAAGAAGAAAATAAGTTAAAGGTTGATTTATTACAAAAATTTTATGCAAATACACTTTGTTATAAAGATTTTTATGATTTTTTAAAGTTTTAAATTCTCATCAAGCTTATATAGAGGCTTTACATGTTAAAAATAATGATTTTATTATAGAGCTTAAAAATGACTATGAATTTTATGAAGATTTTAAAAAGTATCATTTTGTATTAAAAAATAAAGAAGTTAATAATGGAAAAATCACTCTAGTTTTTGAAAAATCTTTATAAAAATTTAGAAAATATTTTTGCTAGGTTATCTCTGGGTGGGAATTTGCATTAGCTTTGATAGTTGCTTTTGTTTTTGGTTTTTTTACGATTTATATGAGTGTTTTTGATTATTTTGAAAAGCAAATGAGGTTGTCAAAAGATGGGCCATATGTTTTACAAACAAAATACGAGCAAAAACAAGAATTGATTTCTGATTTAAAAGAAGATGAAAATATATCTTATAATGATCGCTCGTTTTTAAGTATAAATAAAGATTATCAAAGTATTTTAAAGGATATAGAAAAGAATCTTAATGGAGTTAAATCTTTGCAAATTCAAAGTTACAAAAGTCAAGATGAATATTTTACTTCTTATGAATTAAAATTGAGTTTTGTTAGTGATTTTTATTTTTTAATGCAATTTTTACAAAAACTAGATCCTTATATAAAAGTTAAAAATTTAGAGCTTACAAAATATGAAAATAAATTAAAAATTACATTAAATCTTGTTTTTGCTCTGGTATAAAAATATTTTTTTTGGTAGAATTTGTCTAAACATGGCAAGCGATCGCTTCTTTTTGAAGAGGAAAGTCCGAGCTGCAATAAGACAAGGATTCCATCTAATGGATGGCTAGGGCAACCTAAGGGAAAGTGCAACAGAAAGAAAACTACCATATTTTATATGGAAAAGGTGAAACGGTAGAGTAAGAGCCTACCAGTAGCTTTGGTAACAAAGCTAGCTATGTAAACCCAATCTGCAGCAAGAAGGGGTGGTTTTTTGTCTTATAATATAACCCTTCGCTTGAACTTGTTTGTAAAAACAAGTCTAGATAAATGATCGCTCTTGACAGAACTCGGCTTATAGCCATGTTTTACTTTATATAAGCAGAAGCTTTTTTGAGTTTTTGCAAATTTTTTGCTACTTCATCTTGCTTTTTTTTCATAAAAGCTATTGCCTCATTGGTAAGTGCTAAGGCCTCATTAGGACAATCTTTATAATCAGGTTTTTTGATAAGTTTAACTATTTTTTCTACATCTTCAGTGTAAACAGCTAGTTTAAACTCATCAATCCATTTTTTTTCACTCATTTTTGGTGTACTTCTCTCCAAGCTTCCAATAAGCCTTTTACTACATTTATTACTTCATCTACTCTTGCTTCACTATTTTCTATGTTTGCTAAAGAAAGAAGTTGTAATTCTCTAGTGTATAAGCCACTTAAATAATGTGCTACTTCGCCGCCCTTATCATAATCAAGACAATTTAACAATTCAATAAAAATAGCACTAGCTCTTTTTACATAATACACTCTTTCTTCTATATTTTCATTTTGTATAGCTATTTTTATCCTGCTTGAAAAGCGTAAAATCCCACTGTATAGCATCTCTATAAGTTTTTCTTGGGATTCTACACCAGTTTGATTTTGTGAATATGCGCTATAAACTGCACTATTTAGCATTTAAACCCTTTCTTTATTTTAAGAATTTTGATTATTTGCTGCATTAATCATATTTGCAATAACACTTGCTTGGTTATTTAGTTGTGCAATGATACCATCATATGCTGCCCATCTTGACCACATTGTATCATATCTACTTTCTATGGAAGCTTTGGTGCTTTCTATGGTTTCATTTAGATTTTTTGATTCTTTTGTTAAAGATGCTTTATAACCTCCAAATGAACCTTCAGAACTCATTATTTCACCCATGGTATTTTTTAGCATACCAAAAGTTCCAGTTTCTTCTTTATAAACTGAATATAAGGTTCTAGAACTTAAACCAAATTTTTTCAAAAATTCATTATCACCTTGAATTTCTAAGTTACTACCTGAAGTTCCTTTGATTTTAAATTGAATTTGTTGATTTTGATTGCCTTGGTTAATGATTTCAAAGCTAGCCTCTAAACCTTCTAAGCCAAAACTATTTATATGATCAACCAAATTTTTAGCTTTTTCAATATCATCTGCACCTGTTAATACAAAAGGATCTCCATTTGGAGTTTTGCTTAAATCTATGGTTGTATCATTATAAGTGATAGTAAAACTACCTTCTTTAAATGTTATATTATCTACGCCAAGATTGCTTACTCTATCACCAGCTAAATCAATATCTTCAAAACCATTACTTCCTACGAAAAATTTTTCAGCTAATTCAGGATCTTCATTAAATTTAGAGTTAAATTTTCCTGAATCAAAAGATAAAACACCATCATTTAATGTTAAACCATAATCAGCCAAAGATAAACTTACTTTAGAGGAAACTTCAATCCCTTCTGAACTTTCACTATCACCAACCGTAACAGTTCCATCTACTGTTATAGTTTGAAGTAAAATATTGTTTATCTCAGATTTTATATTATAAATTTCGCTAACACCTACGAAATTTCCTTTTGTACCTGCATCAGGATCGTACTTTGTTGCTGCGTTAAGATTTATCATTAAATCATTATAAGCAGTAGCTAAACTTTCTAAAGATTGCGCAAGTGCTTCAGTGTCTTGAGAAACGTTAAAAGTTATCTCTCCTTTTTGTTTTAATTCTAAGGTAACATCTGGAGCGATATCAGTGATAGTATTAGTTGGTCTTGTCATTTTAACACCATCTACACTAAAGATAGCGTCCATACCTTTTTGGATATGGTTTTCATTATCTGCTTTTACATTATAACCCTGCGGTGTACTTGTATCTAATTCAATACCAAATTTATCTTTCAATAATGAAGTAGCTTTGCTATCTCTAGCATAATTAGCTTGATCTATATTGCCTTCAGCATCAGTTGCATAACCACCATCAAAAAGACTTAACTGCCCGCCATTGGTAGCTCTAAAAGTAAACGATTTTCCAGTTTCATCAAGGCTTAATTCAACTTTTCCATTGGTTTGTTTTTTTAAATCTTCTGCTAAACTTTTATAAGTAGTGTTCTCGTCTATGTCAATGGTAAATCTATCATATCTTTCACCATTTTTAATAACAAAAGTAAAAGAGGTTTTTTCACCAGGACCAAGTAGTTTATCGTCAGGATTTCCACTAAATTTTCCGCTTATTTTATCTTTATTTTCTTCTCCAGCACCTGTTGGTCTAAAACCATACAAACCACCAGCGCTAATGCTATTTTTATCAAGCCCCCAACCCATAGCATTTAATAGATCTTCATCACCTGAAAAAGAAATATTATTTTTAGTTCCTGTTTCAGTACTTTGTACTACTAAGCGGTATGGATTATCTCTATCTCCTGTATTGACTATTTTAGCTTCTACTTTTCCACCTGTTGCGGCATTTATTTTTTCTGCAAGCTGAGATACAGTAGTACTTTCATCAATATCGATTTTATAATCTTTTCCATCTTGGGTAATAGTAAAAGAAGTTTTGCCATCTGTGCCTTTTATACCCAAACTACCCATTACAGTAGCAGTTTTATCTTTAAATCCATTACTTTGATACACATCTTTTTGTGCAAGTTGATCAACAATAACTTTCATGTTTGTAAGGTTGGATAAAGATCCTACTACTAAGCTTGCAGCAGCGCTATCTCCACTTACACTAGGTGATACTTTTTTCTTGTTAAATTGTGAAGCATCACCTAAGCTATTTACGGCTGTTTGAAATGCAAGTAGCTTAGCTTCAAGTTCTGCTAGGTCTTTTTGTCTTGAAGTATTAGTTTCAAGCTGTGAGTTATAAAGACCTAAATGCGCATTCATTTCTGCTTCTTTTAGCTTGTTTAATGTATCGCTTGTTAAAACTCCTGAACCTATTCCTAAACTTCCTAAACTACCTACTGCCATAATTAACTCTCCTTATCAAAAATAGTGCCAATAACACCTTGAAAATGTTCTATTAGCTTCATAACTTCCTCGCTAGGAATTTTGCGTATTAACCTACCAGTATCTTTTTCGGTTACACTAACATACATTTCATTGATTTTATCATTATATGCAAAACGAACGTTTGTTTCTAATGTTTCCATTTGATTATTAAGTTTTTCTGTTGCATTTTTCAATTTTTCATTTAAATTCTCATCTTGATTATTTAAATTAGTTTGCTGTTGATTTTCTTGAGATACTTTTCCAGTACTTTTTGTATTAAATTGTGCTGTGTTTGCATCCCTTTGAATATTTCCAATGTCCATTTTAAACTCCTTTTTAAAAGACTTTAAAATACTCTATCGACATAATTTTAAAAAACTTAATATTTAGATTAAAAATCTCTATATTATTAATAAGCAAAAAGTGTTCTCAAAAAGCTTAAAATTAAAAAATTTCAAACTTTTTGAATAATTTTTCATCATTTGGAAGTAAATTTCTTGTAATAAGTCTATTTATGACTTCTTTAGAACAATTTGTCATTAAAGGCCATTCTTTATGATAATCTTCTAACAATCCTTTATTTGTTGCATCAATCGCAACGCAATCTTTTTTGATAAATATATCTCTTTTTGCATCTATATTATTTACCACACGCCAAATTAGCATATAAGGATTTTCTAAAATAGCATCTGTATCTAAAAAAACTAAAATTCTAAAATGCTTTTTATAAGTTTGTAATTTTTCAAAAACTTGAGTTATTTTTTCTTTTTTATCAATCAAAATCATACAAATTGGAGCAAAGGTTTGAGTGTAAAATTGCTTTAATTTTAAAATATTTTGATCTTTTTCTTTAAAAAGTGAAAGTAAAGCCTCATCGCTTAGAATTTCAAGTTCAACTTTTTTCTCATCACCACATGCATCAAGCCCTGCTTTACCACCATAACAATAAGTGCTTGAAGCATGGTCGAGTTGATCGCAAATTCCTTCGCTAATAAGTAATTTTTCTTCATCAAAGCGATTGAGTATATAAGGTATGAGTTTGTCATAATCTTTCAAACGAGGCGCATTTTCATCAACAAAAATTGCATGTTTTACAAAACTCATTTGTCCTACTCCCCAAAAAGTATGCATTATTTGTTTTGCATGAGCTGGGTATTTTGCTTCTATTTTGGCCAAGATTAGATTATGAAAAACACCATTTTCAGGCATGTTATAATCTATCAAATCAGGAGCATTTGTTTGAAGTAAAGGTAAAAAAACTCTTTCTGTTCCAAGTCCCATGTATTTATCTTCCAAAGGTGGTTTTCCTACAACAGTAGCTTGATAAATCGCATTTTTTTTAGCAAAGATTTTTTCTACTTTTAAAATAGGACAAAGTTCAACAGGGGTATAAAAACCTGTATGGTCTCCAAAAGGTCCCTCAGGTGCGAATTCATTTGGATCTACGAAGCCCTCAATCACAAAGTCACTATCATAAGGTACATAAAGATGATTGCTTTTGCATTTTGCTAAAATGGCAGGTTTTTTCTTGATAAAACTATAAAGTAAAAGTTCAAAAATTCCTTTTGGCAAAGGCGCTTGAGCACACCAAATATATAAAGGATCTCCACCTATGGCTATGCTTACTGGCATTTTTTGATTTGCTTTTTTATACTCATAAAAAAAATGGCTCGCATCTTTGTGAATTTGCCAATGCATAAGCA
Source organism: Campylobacter sp. W0066.2 (assembly GCF_024723515.1). NCBI lineage: Bacteria > Pseudomonadati > Campylobacterota > Epsilonproteobacteria > Campylobacterales > Campylobacteraceae > Campylobacter > Campylobacter sp. W0066.2. The sequence goes on from NZ_JANQCV010000002.1 coordinate 81,754, forward strand.
AGGTTTTTTCATCAACTACTTGTAAACGATACATTCCAAGATTATTTTGTTTTCCATCTATACTTTGAGTATAAACTTGTCCCATGGTGATAAAAGGCGCAGCATCTTTTTCCCAAGTTTTTAAAATAGGCATATCATATAATGAATTTAAGCTTTTATAGTTGAATTCTCCATCTTTTTTAATGCGTTTTGGTGGGATATTTTTTAAATCAAGCAAGGTTTTGAAAAAATTTAATTTTGCACCAAAGCTTTGTGGTATATGCATTTTAAGTAAAGAGCTAATTTCTTTAGCTATATCTTCATAGTCTTTCCCAAATGCTAATTTTAAAGCTTTTTCATTACAAAAAGTATTTAAAAGAACAGGATAATCGTATTTTTTACCATTTTTTACTGCATTAGTAAAAAGTAAGGCTTTTGAGTCTTCTTTTTTAACTTCTATATAAGCTAAATGTGCCATCTCAAGATCAACATCAACAGGCTCATGAATGGTTTTTAATAAATTATTTTTTTCTAAAAGTTCTACGAATTTTTGCATTTATATCATACTCTCTGCTTCTTTTAAAATTTCTTTTGCACCTTTTGCTATCATTTCTTTAGCTAAAAGTTCGCCCGCTTTTGCGTAATCTTGCTTATCAATCATTCTTTTTTCTTTGAGAATTTTACTTGCATCAGGTAAGCCTACTATGGCGCGAATTTCTATTTTTTCATCAATGATTTTTGCATTAATACCTATAGGTACTTGGCAGCCGCCTTCTAGAGTTTTTATAAAATCTCTTTCTATATGGGTTTCTATGAAGGCATTTTCATCATTTAAGCATTCAAGGTATTTTAAAATTTGTTTATCATCAATGCTTTCTATACCTAAAGCTCCTTGAGAAGCTGCAGGTATCATCTCATCAAGTTCAAAAGTTCTAATGTATTTTATTTCTTTATCCAAACCTAAGCGTTTAATGCCAGCTAGAGCTAAAATAATAGCGTCAAATTCCTTGGCTTTAAGTTTTTCTAAGCGTGAGTTGATATTACCTCTTAGAGAAATGATATTTAAATCAGGTCTTAGTGCTAAAAGTTGCATTCTTCTTCTAAGACTTGTGGTGCCTACTTTTGCACCTTTTGGAAGAGCATTTAAGCTCTCATAATACTTACTTAAAAAAGCATCATTTACCACTTCTCTTTTTGAAATAGCAGCCAAAACTAAACCTTTTGGAAAAAAACTAGGCACATCTTTTAAGCTATGCACAGCTAAATGCGAATCGCCTCTTAACATACTTTCTTCAAGTTCTTTTGTGAAAAGTCCTTTTCCACCTATTTTAGCCAAAGGTGAATCAAGTAAAACATCGCCTTTAGTTTTAAAACCCTCTAAAGAAATTTCTAATTCAGAATGTGTTTGCGATAATTTATTTTTTATATACTCACTTTGCCATAACGCAAGTTGGCTTTTTCTTGTTGCGATGATTAATTGCATTTTTTATGCTCCTGTATGATTTCTACGTCTATGATTTCTTCTTCATTATTTGTTTGATGATATTTTCTTTTTTGTTTTGTAAAAAGTTTTAGTGCCATCATAAAAAATAAAAGCAAAATTCCTAAAAATGTACTTAAAATTCCTGGTATTAAAAGTAAAATTCCTACTATAGTTAAGGAAAATAATTTAATCATACCAAATAAATTCGTGTTAGTATTTTGCATAGTAATGAGATTTGTCCAAGTCTTTGCTAAAAACATTGCTCCTAAAAACATACTTGCAAAAAGTATCATAAAAAAATTTAAAAAACCAAAAAAGGTTATAAATAAAATACTAGCGATTAATTCTAAAATCAAAAATGCACTTAAATTTGTTTTTACCATCATAGAATTTTCTCTAAGTGTGAAATTACTTCTTGGGTTTTCAAAACTTGTTTTTCTAAGGTATTTCTATGGATCAACTCTACTTCATCATTTTCTAAGCCCTTACCTATAACTAAAGCATAAGGAAAGCCCATTAATTCAAAATCATTAATCTTTACACCAAAACGCTCATTTCTATCATCAAATAAAATCTCTTTATCACTAAAATGAGTGTAAATTTGTTCAGCAAATTCCATAGCTTTTGTGTCTTTTATATTAGAAACGATAATATCCAAAACAAAAGGAGCTAAAGTTTTATTCCAAATACAACCTTTTTCATCATGACTTGCTTCTATGGCAACAGCTACTAAACGGCTCACTCCTATACCATAACAACCCATGGTGAAAAATTGAGCTTTACCATTTTCATCTAAATAGCTTGCATTCATTGCTTTTGAGTATTTATTTCCAAGTTTAAAAATATGCCCTACTTCAATACCTTTGCTTTGCTTGAGTTTGTGCTGGCATTTTGGACAAAGATCATGTTCTTTAACTGCTGCAAGATCTTTAAAGCGTTCTTTGTTTAAATTTACAACATTGATTCCGACTAAATGATAATCTTTTTTATTTGCTCCAATAATCATATTTGTTTCATTTTCAAGCTCATGATCAATATAAAAATCAACTCCATTTAATCCTACAAAGCCGATAAATCCTGGTACTAAACCTGCTTTTTCTAATTCTTCTTCACTTACATCAATTAATTCTAGTGCATTTGCTGCATTTAGTGCTTTAACTTTTTGTAATTCATCATCACCGCGTATAAAAAATACTACAATTTTTTCTTCATTTTCATAAATAGCTTTTTTGGCAATAGCTTTGATAGTATAGTAAGGGTTGATTTTAAAAAATTCCGCTAATTCTTCTATAGTTTTTACATTTGGAGTGTGAAATTGTGTAGCAAAATCAGCTTCTGGCCTTTCATCTTCACAACTTTTTTTAGCTCTTTTTGCTGCTTCGATATTTGCAGCATAATCACAATGCTCACATAATAATATATCATCCTCGCCATTTTTAGCTAAAACCATAAATTCTTTTGAACCGCTTCCACCAATAGCCCCACTATCGGCTTCAACAGCTCTAAATTCAAGCCCTAATCTTGTAAGAATTTTACTATAAGTTTCATGCATAAGATTAAATTCTCTATCTAAATCAGCTTCACTGCTATGAAAACTATAACCATCTTTCATTAAAAATTCTCTACACCTTAAAAGTCCAAATCTAGGTCTAGCCTCATCTCTAAATTTAAGTCCTATTTGATATAAATGTAAAGGAAGTTGTTTGTAAGAATTTATTTTATTTCTTACTAAAGCCACCATAACTTCTTCATGAGTTGGCCCTAAGACAAAATCATTTTCTTTTCTATCTTTAAAGCGTAAAAGCTCTTTGCCAAAAACATTAAATCTCCCACTTTCTTTCCAAAGTTCTGCTGGAGTATTAAAACTTAAATTTACTTCTAAAGCTCCTGCTTTATCCATTTCTTCTTTGATGATATTTTTAATCTTATCTAAAACTCTTTTTCCTAAAGGTAAAAAATTATACAAACCACTTCCAATTTGTTCTACAAAGGCACCTTTAACTAAAAATATATGACTTGGTAAAGTAGCGTCTTTTGGATTTTCTTTTGTACTTATGGCATAAAATTTACTAAATTTCATGATTATTCTCCAAATTAAATTCACATTTATAAAGGTTTAAACCTTCCATATTTTCATTTTTTAAATCAAACACATAACGCATAGCATTAACTACTGAATCATTTTGCATAGTTCCACTTAGTTTTTTTAAATTTATGCTTGGATGATGTAAAAATGCATTCATTACTTGTCTTATAAGCTTTCTTGCTTCTTCATGGTTTGAGTGTTTTAAATACCCTTTATCTATAGCCTTTTGCAATTGTTCTTTAGCGATTTCATCAGCTTGTAAGCGTAATTGCTTAACTAAAGGCATGGTTGCTAGTTTGCTTAGATGTTGAAAAAACTCATTTGTCATAGCACCTACTATAGAATAAGCAATTTGGGCTTGGTGTTCTCTTAGAGTTAAATTTTTTCTTACAACTTCTTCTAAATCATCAACAGCATAAACTATATTTTTTTCATTTGCTTTTACATCAATATCCCTAGGCACCGCTATATCAAAAAAATATCTTTTATAATCTTTTTCTTCTAATAAATCATTGGTTATGATAGCATGCGGAGCATTTGTAGCGCTAAAAAATATCTCATATTGATTTAATGCTTCTTTTAAATTTGCAATACTTTCACAACTTGCATTTTTACCTAAATCCTCGCAAAGCTTTTGAGCATTTTGTATATCTCTATTTAATATCAATACTTTGGCCTTAGCATTTAATAAATGCTTACAAGCTAGCTCGCTCATTTCCCCTGCGCCTACTACAACTGCAATTTTATTTTCTAAATTTACAAGCTCTTTGGCTTTTGCCACCGCCACTGAAGCAACTGAAATAGGATTTTTAGAAATTTCAGTTTGATTTCTAACATTTGCCGCACATTTAAAAGCATAATGCACTGCTCTAGTTAAATGCACACCACATCTTTGCTCTTGCAGGACAAATTTATAAGCATCTTTTAATTGTCCAGCAATTTGTGTTTCACCAATAACCAAGCTATCAAGCGAACTTGCCACAGAAAATAAATGATGGATGGCTCCGCTATCTTCGTAAAAATCAGCCTTAGTGCTTAAATTTTCTTTATCAACCCCACAAAGCAAACTAAGCGTTCTTAAAATATGCTCATTAATGCCTTCAATCTCTCCAACAAAAAGAAAAATTTCAACCCTATTGCAAGTACTAAGCACTAAGCTTTCTAAAATTTTATTATTAGCATGGATTAGCTTTAGCAATTCTCTTTTTTTATCTTCATTAGAAAAGGAAAGTTTTTCTCTAGTAGCAATATCTGTATTTTTATGTGTAAAACTGATACAATAATAATGCATTAAAATTCCCTTTCTATCATACTTTTAATAATATCTTCTAAATCTTTTATATTGTATTTTTTTATGGCATTTAGTGCATTATTTGCATAAGTGTTTAATTCTTGACCAACTTGATCAAAAATTCCATATTCTTGCATTTTATTTTTAATCCAAGTAAGCTCATCTATACTTAAATCTTTCTTGTAATAAGACTTAAGTATTTCTTGATCTTGTGGATTTAATTTTTCATATAAATACATATAAGCAAGAGTGGTTTTACCTTCTTTAAAATCATTCATAGCAGGTTTACCTAAAGTTTGCTCATCACCTTTGATATCTAAAATATCATCTACAATTTGAAAAGCTAAACCTAAATTTTTACCATATTCTGCAAAATCATCTTCATTTAAATTAGCAAGTATTGCCCCGCACCTTGCGCTAGCTTCGATTAAAATGGCTGTTTTATTATATATCATTTGTAAATAAGCGTTTTTATTAGTATTGAAAGTTTCGCTTAAATTTACATCCATTAATTCTCCAACAGAAAGCATAACAACAGCATTAGAAATGATTTTTGCTAATTTTAAATCAATCAAAGAAAGTTCATAGAAGGCTTTTGAGTATAAAATATCTCCAAGCATGATAGCATTTTTAGCTCCAAATTGTGCATTGATAGACTTTACACCTCTTCTTAATTTTGCTTCATCAATCACATCATCATGTAATAAGCTTGCAGCATGAATTAACTCTATAATAGCACAGATTTTATAGCTAATATCACTTTCCCCAGCTATTTTTAAAAGTAGTTTTGAACGTAATTTTTTACCACCTTGAAGTTTTGAACTCATGGTTAAAATAGGCTCATAATTTAATTCAGATAAAAATTCATGCATATACTGATCGATCTTTTGCACTATGCTTTCCTTAGTTTTCTTATAATTATATTTTATTAAATTTTACTTTAGTTTTGATTAAGAGTGGCTTTTCTAGGGTCTAAAAATTCTACTTCTAATTTCTTATCTCTATCTTCTATATACACAGTAAAAATAGCCTCACCTTTTTTAAAATCACTAAATTCAAGTATCAATCTTGCTCTATCTATATGAGGATTTTTATAATCAGGCACTAAGGTTTGATCAACCCAGTTTAAATTTCTTCTTAAAGACATCACAAATTGCCTAGGGTATTTTTTATACTTTGAATGAACAATGATATTAGTTTGATCAAATAAAGTCCATGAGAAGTCAAAATAATAAATCTCATCAGGATAGTCAATTTCTTTTATTTTTACACTTGCTTTTTCATCTTTACTCAGGGTAAATTTATAAGTATAATCAAAAAATACTTCAGCCTTTAAAAAATTAAGTATCAAAAATAAAGATAAAAATAAACGCAAAATTAACCCTCATGCCCTAAAATTTCAGCGCTTAATCCTATGTAAAAATCGTTTTTTCTCTCATCTATTAAGAGTGAATTTTCCATTTGAAATTGCGCTACATCGCTTTCATTTAAATTATTTTTTTCTAAAAGCTCTATCATAGCGATATGATCGGCTAATAATTTTTCTAAAACATTTTCCAATGCACCTAAATTTGCATATTTTATTGTTTCAATAAATTTTTCTTTAGGGCTTTTTGCAAACATTTCATCAAAAATATCCATTTTTAACCTTTTATGTAAGTTTGAATTTTTTCTATTAAAGTAGTTTTATCGTTAGCTTCATCTAAGTCTTTAATTTCTTTTTGCCAAGAAATATGTATATAATCCATCTTAGCATTTTTAGCACAAAGTCTGTCTTTTAAGCTATCGCCTATGAAAATACTTTTTTCATATTTTGCTTCATCTGCGATTAATCTTAACATCATAGGATCAGGCTTAGCTTCTATACCATAACTAACACCTAATATTTTATCAAAATATGAAAGAATGTTTTGTTTTTTTAAAATAGGCACCAAGCTTTCTTGAGGTGCATTAGTAGCTATAGCCAGATAACAATCGTTTTTTTTGCAAAATTCCAAAACCTCAAGCACACCATCAAAAAGCACCACACTTTGATCATAATGCTTAATAAAATATTTTTCATAACCTTCTTTAAAGCTAGTATGTGAGTAAGTATCAACCCCATAAAAAATCTTAGCATAATTTTGCCCAGGAGTATTGATAGTATCTAAAATAAACTTTCTTTTTAAAGGTTCTAAATTTAAATCCGCTCTTATTTCATTTACCGCACATACTATAGCATTAGCACTATCTATAAGCGTGCCATCCATATCAAAAATTACATTTATCAATATTCATCCTTAAATTTAATTTTATGTTTGTCTTTTTTATAACTTTGATTATTTTTTAGCTTATACAAAGCATTAGCTTTTGAAGCTAAGGTTTTTTGGTCTAAACTTTCATCTAAACACTCATTTACAAAAAGCTCCAAAGCCTTAGTGTAAGTAGAATCCAAAAACACCGCTTGAACTTTTTCAAAGATTTTAGCATTTTTTTGTATTCTTTCTCTAAAAAGTGTTAAATCAAAATCTTCTCTTTTTAAAGCACTTACAGCAGAGTTGGTAAATTTTTCCAAAGCTCTTACGTATTTAACTCTTAAAGCTTTTTCATCATTTTTCATTCTGCTGCACTTGTATTGATTCTACATTGTAATGCTTCTTGAACTAAATTTCTAGCTATTGAAGCTTCAGCATCTACAATGTGTAAATGTTGATCAGTATGTGGGAAAATGATTTTAGCACCTGTACCACTTGTTTTTAAAACTGTTTGTATAGGTTTGTTAAAACCAGAAAGCACTTGATAGAGCATATCAAGTTTAGCTTCATTGCTTATAGTTATAATAGCAACTGAGCATTCTTCTATATTAGCTACTTTTAATGTTTCTACTTGCGCTACACTAGCAAAAAAAACATTCTCATTTCTGCTACGCCCAAGCTCAACCAAATTTAAATCACTTTCTAAAACCAAATATGGAATACCTGTTTTTTTAATCTTTTGCACTACTTCTTGACCTAATCTTGCATAACCAAAAATGATAAAATGATCTTTCATTTTTTGATCGCATAAATAAAATTTAGCCATATCATTTTGCTCACCTTCGGCTGCGTTGGCTATTTTTCTAAGATTATTTAAAATAAAAGGCGTCGCAACCATAGTGATAATAGAAACTATAATGAAAATTTGTGCTGTTTTTTCATCTATAAGTGAATTTACTTGCATTAGTGAAAATACTGCTAGTGCAAATTCTCCAATTTGAGAAATACTCAAAGCAGTTTTTAACGCCACTCTTTTTCTTGTATAAAGGATTAAAAGACCATAAATTACTACAAATTTTATCAATAACACCAAACTTACAAAAACAAAAATCAAAAACCAATTTTCAAAAACTAAATGAAAATCAATTTGCAAGCCAACACTAATAAAGAAAAATCCTAAAAGTAAATCCCTAAAAGGAACCAAGTCGGCTTCTATTTTATGTTTATATTTAGTTTCAGCTATCAAAGCTCCAGCTATGAATGCCCCAAGTGAATATGAAAAACCAAAAGAATGCGCTAAAAAGCTTGCTCCTATTACGGTAAAAAGTATGGTAGCGATGAAAATTTCATTTGCATTAGTCTTAATGATAAATTTCAAAACATAAGTAAAAAGGTATTTGCCTATAAAATAAAGCAAAACAAGTAAAATCACAGCACTGACTAAGGTTGTAAATAAAAGCTTTGAAATATCAGCGTTTTGAGAGCTAAATATATCAATCATTAACAGTAGTGGTATTACAGCAATATCTTGAAAAAGCAAAATTCCCAAAGCTTTTCTACCATATTCTTCATTGATATCGCCACTATCATTAAGTATTTTTAAAACTATAGCAGTGGATGATAAAGCTAGAGCAAAACCTGCTATCATTGCTATATGGTTTGCTATACCTAAAATATAAGTTACAAGCAAAGTACAAACCAAGCCACAAGTTAGCATTTGCAAACTTCCATTTAAAAACACTTCTTTTTTCATTGCTAAAAGGTGTTTAAATGAAAATTCAAGCCCTATAGTAAACATTAAAAAAACTATACCAAACTCAGCCACATGGATAATGATTTCATTCGTGCTAAAACCATAAAATTCACGTACAAATAAACCTGTGGCTATATAGCCTATAATGGTTGGAATTCCAAATTTTTTAAGTATAACATTAAGTACGACAGCAACTGCTACTGCAGTTAAAAATAAAGTTATAAAAGCATCCACTCACCAACCTTTTTTTGTAATGTTTTATTATTTTATTTTTTCTAAAAAAATTAAGTCAAAATTGCTTCTGTGTTTGACTACTGCTCTTGATTTAGAAGGATTATCTCTTCTATCAAGTTCTAATCTTAATTCTTCAATGGTATTTTCAAACTCATCAATTTTTGTTTTTAGCTTTAAAATCACATCAACACCAGCTAAATTAACTCCAAGATCTCTTGTTAAGCGTAAAATCATTTTGATTCTATCTATATCTTTTTGAGAATAAAGCCTCATTTTGCCATCGGTTCTACTTGGTTCAACCAAACCTTCTTTTTCGTATTGTCTTAGAGTTTGTGGGTGTATGCTTAAAACCTTTGCAACAACGCTTATAAGATACACCGGTTCATCATAACTATGCTCCATTGCATACTCCTTTTAAGGTAATTTTTCTTCTAAAATTTTTACAAATTCAGGATCAAGGCTATTAATATCAGGTATTTTTACATTTAAAATTAAATACATATCCCCATAAAGGTCTGTTTTTCTATTTTGCACCCCATAGCCTTTAAGTCTGATTTTTTGATTGTTTTTAGAATTTGGCGGTATAGTGATTTTAACTTCTTTTCTTGGGGTATGCACGCTGATTTTATCTCCAAAAAGTGCTGTTTTTAAGCTAATTTCAACCTTTTTGTATAAATCATCATCTTCTCTTTCATATTCATCGCTTCTTTCAAGCTCTACCTTTAAAATCAAATCTCCTTTTTGCCCTTGAAAGCTTTTTCCCTTACCTCGTATGCGTAGCTTTTCGCCATCTTTTATGCCATGTGGAATTTTGATTTTAACTTGTTCGTTATTGATATTTATAGTATGTTCACCACCTAAAATTCCTTTCTCAAAAGGAATTTTAACACTTGCTTGTAAGTCCAAATCCTCTTCAAAACCCCCAAAGCCTCCAAAACCACTTCTAAAATTATTACTAGAGCTAAAACCTCTACCAAAACCCCCAAAGCCTCCGCCAAAAATATTATTCAAAATATCATTGATATCAGCTCCGCCTACATTTCTTGAAAAATCATGAAAACTTTGCCCACCAAACATAGAATCACCATATCTATCATATTGAGCTCTTTTTTTCTCATCACTTAAAATTTCATAAGCGGCGTTGATTTCTTTAAATTTTTCCTCAGCACCTGCTTCTTTATTGATATCTGGGTGGTATTGTCTTGCTAATTTTCTATAAGCTTTTTTTATCTCATCCGCGCTAGCATTTTGCGAAACACCTAGTGTTTCATATAAACTATTACTCATTCTTTATTCCTTATTTTTTATAAGATTATATCATAAACTTTAGTCTTAGTCAATCAACTTTTATAAGTTTTAAAACTAAAGGTTTTATTTACAATTGTGTAAAAATAAAATTTTATACTTGCATAAATTGATTTTACAAAGGATAATACATGAAAAAAACTATGGTTCTTTCTTTGGCATTAGCAACTACTCTTTTTAGCGCTAGTATTGATTTTAAACAAGCAGATGATAATGTAAAAAGATCTTTACCAGCTGATAATCAAAATACTATACTCTCTTATCATGATTCTATACAGAAAGTTAAAAATTCAGTTGTGAATATCTCAACTTCTAAAACCGTTCAAAATAATTCCTTTGGGATTGATGATTTTTTCAATGATCCTTATTTTAAACAATTTTTTGGTTTTGATTTTCCACAAGCTCCAAAAAGTAAAAAAAATAAAAAAGAAGTAGTAAGTTCACTTGGATCTGGTGTAATTATCTCAAGTGATGGTTATATTATAACAAACAATCATGTTATAGAAGATGCTGAAAAAATCACTGTAAATTTACCTGATTCAAGCACTGAATATAAAGCTAAATTAATTGGTGCTGATCCTAAAACAGATTTAGCAGTGATAAAAATAGAAGCAAAAAATCTACCTGCTGTGGTTTTTGCTGATTCGGATAAATTATTAGAAGGTGATGTAGTATTTGCTCTAGGTAATCCTTTTGGTGTTGGAAGCAGTGTTACAAGTGGAATTATTTCAGCTTTAAACAAAAACAATATAGGTTTAAATCAGTATGAAAATTTCATTCAAACGGATGCTTCAATTAATCCTGGAAATTCAGGCGGGGCTTTGGTAGATAGCAGAGGAGCTTTAGTTGGAATAAATTCAGCCATACTTTCAAGAAGTGGTGGAAATAATGGCATAGGCTTTGCAATCCCTTCTAATATGGCAAAATCTATTGCACAAAAACTTATCGAGCATGGAAAAATAGAAAGAGGATATTTAGGTGTAGTTATAGGCGCTTTAACTCAAGATATTAAAAAAGCTTATACTAATCAAGAAGGAGCTTTAATAACAGAAGTTCAAAAAGATTCAGCAGCTTATAATGCAGGATTAAAAAGAGGCGATTTGATCATAAAAGTAGACAAAACTGTGATTAAAAGCCCTATGGATTTAAAAAATTATATAGGAAGTATTGACCCAAAACAAGCTATAGAAGTAACTTATGAAAGAGATAATAAAGTCAAAACAGCTAAATTTATGCTAAAAACAGATGAAAAATCGCTACAATATGAAAAAGGTTATATTGATGGTTTAAAATTAGTAGAGCTTGATTCTAAAAATAAACAACAATACCGCATACCTGAAAATATTAGTGGTATTTTAATCACTGAAGTTACTCCAAAATCAAAAGCAGAAAAAATAGGCTTTGAGCAAGGTGATATTATTATAGGTATTGATCAATATGAAGTTTCAAATTTTAAAGAATTATCTAAGGCTTTAGAATTAAATAAAGGCAAAGAATATGTTAAAATTTGGATTAATAGAGGCGGTATGGTTAGAGCTTTACTTTTTTAAGAAAGGAAAAAAATGACAAATATTTTAATGATAGAAGATGATTTAGAATTAGCAGAGATTATAGCTGAATATTTAGAGCAATTTGATATGAAAGTAGATATTGCTCATGAGCCTTATATAGGTCTTTCAAGACTTGCTTTAAATCCTTATGATTTAATCATTTTGGATTTAAGCTTGCCTGGGCTTGATGGACTTGAAGTGTGTGAAGAAATTCGTAAAAAATATGATACGCCTATTATCATTTCAAGTGCAAGACATGATATTAGCGATAAGGTTGCTGCGCTTGATTTGGGTGCTGATGATTATTTGCCAAAACCATATAATCCTCAAGAGCTTCAAGCAAGGATTAAAAGTCATTTAAGAAGAATTTCAAACACCAAAACCGCTCAAACTCAAGTTAAAAAAGATCTTGTATATGATAAATACAAACATACTATCACTATGAAAGATCAAGAAATTAGCTTTACTAATGCTGAATTTGATATTTTGAGTTATTTAATTAAAAAAGAAGGTGGAGTGGTAAGCCGCGAAGAACTTGTGTATAATTGTAGTTCTATTAGTGAAGATTCTAGTAATAAAAGTATAGATGTAATCATTAGCAGAATCAGACAAAAAATCGGAGATGATCCTAAAACTCCAAAATACATTCATTCAATCAGAGGTATAGGGTATAAATTAACTCAATGAATAAATCATCTATTTTTTATACCATAACCTTTGTTTTTTTGCTTGCTAGTGTTAGTGTGATTTTGGCATTTTTATGGCTTATAAAATATGATCAGCAAAATTACACTAATGAGCTTAATGCAAAATATTCTTTTATAGCTAATGCAAGATTATTGTATTTTAATCATGTAATTAGTGAAAAAGAATTTTATGAGCAAACAAAAAATTATAAAATGATAGAATTAACTACACCTTCTTCTATAAGAAAAATCATCTACAAGGCTGAAACCATAGCACGCGCTCAAACTAGCACAGGTGTAGTTGAAATCATTACTTTAGAAGATAATGTATATTTAAAAATCATTTTTGATGGTAAGCTTTATTTGTACAAAGATTTAGAATATCAAGGCTATCGTTATTTCGTGATTAAGCTTATTGCTAGTATAGTGGTAATGGTTTTATTGGTTTTATATATTTTTATCATTAAAAAATTAAAACCACTTAGAGCTTTAAAAAGACAAATAGATAAATTTGGCGAAAACAAACTCAATGAAATTCAAAATGTCAGTAAAGGCAATGATGAAATTTCTCAAGTAGCAACAGCCTTTTATGAGTCTATTTTGAGAATTCAAAAACTAAACACTTCAAGGCAATTTTTCTTAAGAAATATTATGCATGAGTTAAAAACTCCTATCACTAAAGGTTTAATTACTTTAGAAATGCTTGAAGATAGCAAATATAAAGAAAGATTAGTGGGTGCTTTTAATCGTTTGGAAATTTTGATTAATGAATTTGCAGCCATTGAACAAATTACTTCGGGTGCTGGTTTAATTAATTTAAAAAAATACAATATCTTAGATCTTTTAGATGAAGCTAAAGATATAGCTATGAGTGATGATGAAAAGGTAAAGATTAGTATAAAAGAAAGTTTTAGTGTCAATGTGGATTTTAAACTTTTTACTACTGCGATGAAAAATATGATAGATAATGCGATAAAATATTCTGATGAAAATTGCGTTACCATAGAAATAACTAAAGATTATCTTTGCTTTAAAAACAAAGGAAAAGCCTTAGATAAAGACTTGAAATACTACACTCAAGCCTTTACGCAAGGAAAGAAAAACAAAGATAGTTTTGGACTTGGATTATATATTGTTAAGACTATTTTAGACTCTCATAAACTTACACTTTATTATGAATATAAAGATGGTGTTAATCATTTTTATTTTAATGATATGCAAAATATAATTTTAAACTAGGAAGCTCATGCCCTTATCGCGTTTAAATGAAGAACAATACAAAGCTGCTAGTGCTCCTTTTGGACACAATCTAATCATAGCAAGTGCAGGCACAGGTAAAACTTCAACCATAGTTGCAAGAATAGCCTTTTTACTTCAAAATGGTATAAAGCCTGAAAAAATTATGCTTTTAACCTTTACAAACAAAGCTAGTAAAGAGATGATAGAAAGACTTAGTAGGTATTTTGATAAAAGTATTACTTCAAAAATCACAGCAGGAACCTTTCATAGCACTGCTTATTCCCTACTTAAAGAGTTAAATCATGATATTATTTTAAAACCTGCTAGTGAGCTTAAAATTCTTTTACGTTCCATTTTTGAAAAACGCACTTTTCATCATTTAAGCGACACTAAACCTTATATGCCAAGTTATTTGTATGATGTGTATTCTTTATTTCAAAATACTAATGCAAATTTAGATGAATTTTATAATTGGTTTTGTCAAAATTATGATGAACAAGCTGTTTATGCTGAAATTTATGAAGATATTTTAAAAGAATACGAAGAAGAAAAAGCACGTTTTAATTATGTGGATTTTAATGATTTATTGATCAAATTAAAACATGTTTTAGCTTTACATCATTTTGAATTTGATGAGATTTTAGTAGATGAGTACCAAGATACTAATACTTTACAAGGTTCATTAATTGATGCTTTTAAAAGTAAAAGTTTATTTTGTGTGGGGGATTATGACCAAAGTATTTATGCTTTTAATGGAGCTGATATTTCTATTATAGGAAGTTTTAAAGATAGATTTATCGATGCAAATATTTTTACTTTAAATAAAAACTATCGTTCTAGTAAAAATATACTTGCGCTAGCCAATAAGGTTATTTTAAACAATGAAAGATTATATCCTAAAGAATTGATTGTAACTAGAGAAGGAGATTTTAAAGCACCAAGTTTGCTAACTTTTAATGAATTATTTGATCAATACTCCACCATAGCAAAAATAATCTTACAAAGCGGGGTTAATCTTGATGAAATCGCTGTTATTTTTAGAAACAATTCTAGTGCAGATGGAGTAGAAGTTGCCTTGAGAGAACTTGGTATAGCAAGCAAAAGAAAAGGCGGGGGAAGCTTTTTTGAAAGCTTGGAAGTTAAAAACTTTTGCTCTATGCTTGCAATCGTGCTTAATCCAAAAGATATCATGGCTTTTATATACTTGCTTGAATACACCAAAGGAGTTGGTGGGGTTTTAGCAAAAGATATTTTTGACGCTTTATTAAAACTGGGACATTCTAGTTTGATTAAAGGTTTTTTAAATCCTGATAATAGTGTGAGTTTAAAAAAATATAAAAAGCAAAGTTACCAACTAGGACTTTTTGATGATATTGAGGAGCTAGCCTCGCCTTCAAGGTTTAACTTAGAAAGTGAATTTAACACCCACCCTATTTTAAGCCTTCCTAAAATCAACGAGCTTTGTGCGAAAAATCTTGAAAAAATTTATCTTTTTATTAAAAAAGCAAGTGAGTGTAAGGTTTCAATCCAGCTTGTAAATTTGATCTTAGAAAATGATTATTTTAAAGAAATTTGTGATATTTTAGCAACCAAAAGAGCGACTAATAAAAACTCCAATGTTGACTTAAATAAAAAAAATGAAATTTTAGAAAAAATCAACGCAAAAATGTTTGTATTAAAAGAACTTGCTAAAAATTACAGTGATAATTATAAATATTATAATTTTCTTACTCTTGGTGCTAGTGAAATGAGTAGTGGTAGCGGGGTTAATCTTTTAAGCATACATGCTAGCAAAGGTCTTGAATTTGAGCTTGTATTTGTAATTGATCTTGCACAAGGAAGATTTCCTAATCAAAAACTCATGAGCATGGGTGGAAGTTTGGAAGAAGAAAGAAGGCTTTTTTATGTAGCTGTAACTAGAGCTAAGGATACTTTATACTTAAGCTATGCAAAATATGACAAGATTAAAAAAAGCAATTATCAACCTTCGTGTTTTCTAATCGAAGCAGGTATGTGCAAAGAAGAACAAAAATAAGACTTTATTAATCTTTTTATATTATGATTAATAAAAATCATTCAAGGAGAAAAAAAATGAATAGTGTATTATTCAAAGGAAATAAAGTAAATTTAAAAGGAAACAACATCCAAGTTGGCGATATGGCTCCAAATATCACCTTAAAAGCTAAAGATCTTTCAGGTATTGAAATTGCTCCAAAAGGCAAAACTCAAATTATTATCAGCGTACCAAGCCTTGATACTCCAGTATGTGCAACTGAAGCTAGAGAATTTAATAAAAAAGCAGCAGCAAGCGGTGTAGAAGTAATCGTAGTTAGCATGGACTTACCATTTGCTATGGGTCGTTTTTGCTCAACTGAAGGTATAGATAATTTAACTGTTGCAAGTGATTTTGTTTCTAAAGAATTTGGTGAAAAATATGGTGTTTTAGTGGCTGATGGTCCACTTGAGGGAATTTTAGCTAGAGCGGTGTTTGTAGTTAAAGATGGCGTGGTTGCTTATAAAGAATTAGTAAATGAAGTAACAGAACTTCCAAATATGCAAGCTTTAGAAAGCTTCTTTGGTCAAAGTTGTGGATGTGGTGGTTGTGGTTGCCACTAAAATTTAAAAGCCTTTTATAGGCTTTTAAAACTTAAAAACATGGAAAATTTTCTTTCTCATTTTGAAATAGAAAAACAAGATCTCAAACTTATACAAGAGCATTTACAAATAATAAACATTGAAAAAGACTTTAAGGTCAATGATAAATGTTTAGGATTTATAAAAATTTTAAAAGGCGAGCTTAGAGCTTTTATTTTAACCCCAAATGCAAAAGAAATAACACTTTTTTCACCTTAAAGAAAATGATGAATGTGTTATTTGCTCTGAGTGTAATATGGATGGCATATCTTATGATGTTTTTATACAAAGTACTCAAAATACAAGTATAGCTATCACTCCCTCATCAATTTTTCAAATTTTAAAAGATAAATACCCAAAAATTAATAATTATGTTTTAAGTTTAATCACCAAGCGTTTTAATACCTTAATCAAAGTTTTAGAACAAGCTTTATTTATGCCTTTATCTTCTAGAATTTGTGATTTTTTAAAAGAAAATGCTAGCAACAATACTTTAAAATTACCCATGAAGCTTTAGCTAATCACTTAGGAAGCGCTAGAGAAGCTGTTTCAAGAATTTTAAAAGAATTAGAAAAAGAAGGTAAAATCAAACTTGAAAGATCTAAAATAATACTAATTTCTTTGTAACTTTATCACAGAAATACTTTTAAAATTTATTTATAATATCAACAAAAAGGAGAAATTATGAGTAAATTAGAAAGAGTGCTAAGAATAGCTTTAGCCATAGTGGCGTTTTCTTTAGGAGTTTATTTTTCAACTTGGTGGGGACTATTGGGTTTAATTCCTTTATTAACAGGTATTTTTGCTGTTTGTCCTATAAGAGTACTTAGTGGAAAACAAGCTTGTCCACTTGGGGTTTGCCCTATTTCTAAAAAGAAAAATTAGGAATGATTTACTAGTTTTTCTAGCTTTGGTGCGATGATAAATCTACAATAAGCTTGGCTGGGATTATTTTTAAAATATTTTTGATGATAATCCTCAGCTTTATAAAATTTTTCTAATTTTAAAACTTGCGTAACTATAGCTTTAGCGTAATATTTTTGTGCTTTTTGTAAAAAATCACTAATGATTTTTAACTCCTCATTAGTTTGATAAAAAATAACTGATCTATATTGTATCCCCTCATCAGCACCTTGTTTATCTAGGCTTGTTGGATCATGCATTTTGAGAAAAATTTCTAAGATTTTTTCTAATGAAATTTGTTTTTCATCATAAATTATCTTAGCTACTTCTATATTTTCATCGCCATTTATCACGCTTTCATAACTTGGATTTGGCTTACCACCACTATAACCTACTTCTGTATAAACTACGCCTTTAATTTCATCAAACACAGCTTGAGTACACCAAAAACAACCCGCACCTAAAATGATTTCTTTATTTGTCATTGTTTTCCAAATCCTCGTTTTCTTTTAAAACAAGTTGCATAAGATAAAGTTCTTCTCCATCTATGATTTTTAAATCTTTATCTTCGCATTTTGGGCACCAAAAGATATTATTTTCAAGCACTCCACTAAAATGGCATTTTTGACACTCAACTACTACTTCTTGAATATGCATAATAAATTTAGCATTCTTACACAAAGGACTATTTTCTTTAAAAGTTTCAAAGCTTCTTTGCAAAAGTGGAGGCTCAACCCCACTTAAGCGCCCTATTTTAACATGCACTTCTTCAATAATTTTTCCTTGAGCGTATTCTTCGCAAAGCTCTAGCAAAGATTCTGTAATACTTAACTCATGCATTAGCAAATTCTTGGCAAAAGTTCGCCTTTTGGAGCTTCTAAAATACGTTTTGCTCCATAAGCATTTTCTAAAACCACTCTTGTTTTTTCATTAGCTGTGATTTCACCTATAATAGCTGCATTAGGATTAAATTGTTTTAAAATTTCTAATGCTTTTTGCTCATCTTTTTTATCTACACAAATAATAAAAGTTCCTTCGTTTGCAAGCTCATAAGGCTCATACCCAAAAAGCTCACAAACCCCTAAAACTTCATCGCAAACTGGGATTTTTTCTTCATATATTAAAAGCTCTAAATTACTTAATTTAGCCCATTCATTTAAAACCGCACTAAACCCACCACGCGTAGCATCACGCATTGCTTTTATAGAAATATCTGCATTTAAAAGTGTTAAAACTTCATCTTTTAAGCTTTTGCAATCACTTTGGATATTTGCCTCTAAATTATTTCTTTCAACCAAAACCGCACAACCATGAGCTCCAATATCCCTTGAAACTAATATACTACAACCACTTTTTAAGTCTTTGGTATTGATTTTTTGTATATTTTTACCTATACATGAAGTGTTAATATATATCTCATCGCCTTTATTTTTAGGAACAACTTTAGTATCCCCGCAAACTAGTTTTACTCCCGCTTTATCGCATTCTTCTTTTATAGATTTTAGTATAATCTTTAACTTTTCTATCTCAAAACCCTCTTCTAAAATCAAAGCTAACGATAAATATAGCGGTTTTGCTCCCACCATTAATACATCATTTACGCTACCACAAACTGCTAATTTTCCTATATTTATATCTTTTAAAAAGATAGGATTTAGCACAAAAGAATCAGTGCTAAAAGCCAAATCATCTAAAATAGCAGCATCATTTGCTTCTTTTAAAATATCGTTTTCAAAAATAGAAAAAATTTCACTTATCAAAGCATTCATTTCTTCGCCACCACCACCGTGGGCTAGAGTAATTTGTTTCATTTTATGCCTTATCTTGATAGTATTTATAATAAGCCGCACAAGCTCCTTCACTAGAAACCATACAGCTACCTATAGGATTTTTTGGAGTACAAGCTTTTGCAAATACCTTGCAATCATAAGGCTTAGCTAAGCCTCTTAAAATTTGACCACAAATGCAAGCCTTGCTTTCATCTTTACTTTGCACCTTACAATCAAACACTTTGCTAGCATCTAAGTGTGCAAATTCATCTTTTAAACAAAGCCCCCCATTTACAATCACTCCAAGACCTCTAAATTCAAAATCACAAGGTTTAAAGTATTTTTCTACTAAAGCCTTAGCTTTTAAATTACCCTCTTTGCTAACTACTCTGTGATATTCATTATAAACTTCAAAAGTATTTGCATTCATTTGCTCTACTATATTTAACACACTAAGCATTATATCAACTGGTTCAAATCCACTTACTGCTATAGGTGTTTGGTATTTTTTAGCAATAGGTTCATAAATGTTTGATCCTGTGATAACACTTACATGAGAAGGTCCTAAAAAGGCGTCAATTTTTACATTTTCATCTTGCATGATAGCTTCTACCGCAGGTGGAACTAATACATGATTAATATGAAAAAATAAATTTTTTAAATTTAAGGCTATACTTTTTTCTATAATCACCCCACTCATAGGTGTAGTTGTCTCAAAACCTATGGTAAAAAAGATTATATTTTTCTCAGGGTTTTTTAAAGCTATATCTATCACATCCAAAGGTGTATAAAGTGCTCTAACATCAGCTCCTTTAGATCTAAGATCAATTAAACTTTCATAGCTTCCTGGCACTTTAAGCATATCACCTAATACACAAAAGATAGTATTTGGCATACTTGCAAGCTTTAAAGCTGTATCAATACGCTCTCTTGGCATAACACACACAGGACAACCTGGACCATGCACAAAATTAATTTCTTTGGGTAATAAATCAGGCAAACCAAATTTCATAATACTATGCGTATGTCCACCACAAATTTCCATGATATTAATAGGCTTAGTAATTTTAGAAGCAATAAGTTCTTTTAGGGCTAAAATTCTTTCTTTATCTCTAAAATCATTAATTAAATCCATTTTTTAGCCCCATATCGCCTTCATTTTCATCAATTTGTCCATTTTGCATTTTCTCTGCTATATCTGTATAAATTTTTAAACTCTCTTGTGCAGCTTGAGTGTCGATTTTTTCCATAGCAAAACCTACATGTATAAGCACATAATCGCCTACTTTTAAAGGCTCGCTTATCAAGTCTAAACTCACTCTTCTTTTAACCCCTAAAGTTTCTACTATGGCTGAATTTAGTTCATCAATTTCTAAAATTTTAGAAGGTATAGAAAGACACATTAGTTAAGCTCCTTTTTCATTTTTAGATAATTTATCCAAAGATCAAATCCTGTTTTTGTTTTACTATCTAAAATCATAATATCTATTTTAGGATTTAGTCTTTTAGCAGCCATAGAAGCTGCTTTAAAATCAAAGTCAAAATGCTGAGCTAAATCGGCTTTAGCAATGACTAATAAATCAGCCTTTCTAAACATCACTGGATATTTTTCTACCTTATCGCTACCTTCTGTTACTGAAAGTAAAACTACATTTAAATGCTCGCCCAAATCATAACTTGCAGGACATACTAAATTTCCCACATTTTCAACAAAAACTATATCAAGTTCGCTAAGTTTAAAATGATGTAAAGCTTCATGCACCATAAAAGCATCTAAATGACAAGTTTGTCCTGTGGTGATTTGATGAGCTAAGCCTCCTGCTTTGATAATGCGATTTGCATCATTATTAGTTTCTAAATCTCCTTCAACCACAGCTATTTTTAAATCATCTTTTAAAGTTTTTATAGTTTCTTCTAAAAGTGTTGTCTTACCGCTTCCTGGGGAACTCATTAAATTAATACAAAGAGTATTATACTCATTAAAATGCTCTCTATTATGAGCTGCTTGATGATCATTTTTTGATAAAATTTTACTAATAACATTAATAGTTTTTTCATCTTTTAAAGCTGGATTTTCATGATGGTGATCATGATGATGTTCATGTCCATTAATAGAACAGCCGCAATCTTTACACATAATCTTTCCTTTATATTTTTATTTTATTGTATATAAAAAAGTATTAAAAAAATATGAGCTTTATTAAGTTTTTAAAGATAAATAATGCACAAGTTGTCCAAGTGCAATAGAACTATCATTACAAGGAAATTGCAAAGAAGTTTTATAAGCAAATTTTTTTCGATCTAAAATTTCAAGCAAGGTTTTATTTTGAAATACCCCGCCACACAAAAGTACTTCTTCTTTAAAATCTTTTGAATATTCTATAATTAAATTTACAATGCCATTAAGCAAACCTGTGCTAATTTTAATTTTATCTTTATCTTCTAAAGCTTGCAAAAAAGCATTTTTAAAGCAAATTTCTTTTTCTTTGATATCAAATTTGTAACTATAATCAAGATTTTTATCATAATATTTTTCCATCAAAAGCCCAATTTGTGCTTCATAATCAAGCTTTTGTATATCAAAAGCAAAAGAGCCAAAAGCATCAATAATCCTACCAAGAGAACTCGTATATAAAGAGCTTTGAGCGTGAATTTTTTTAAGGTTGTTTAATTTTACTTGAGAAAATTTAGCTAAAAACTCGCTAGCTTTGCTTTCTAAATTAAAATCAAAAATTAAAGCTAAAGCTAAATTTGCGATATTTTTAATATCTGCATTAATTAGTTTGAAATTTTTAAAATGATTTAGCCTTTCATAGCTTTTTAAACTCGCTCTAAAAATCTCCCCACCCCAAATTTTTCCATCATCTCCATAACCTGTTCCATCAAAAACAAAGGCTAAAACATCATTTTTGTAAATTTTGTGTTCAAATAAACAAGCACACAAATGTGCATAGTGATGTTGCACACGAAAATTTTTATAATCTCTAAATTCTTTTACATAGTTAAATTGTGGATGTTTGTCGCTTAAAATATGATCAAAATTTAGTTTATAAGAGTTTTGAAAGAAAGTTAAAATTTTAAAAAATCTCTCTTGTATGTCTAAACTTTTCATATCGCCTATATAAGGAGAAATGAAAATTTGATTTTTAAAAAAACATGCAAATTCATTTTTTAATTCACTTCCTAGAGCTAGAATATTTTCTTTTGTATTAAAAATATCTGCTGTATTGATATAAAGTGGGTTAAGGCCTCTTGAAGTCCTTAAAAACATCACTTCTTTACCAATAACCTGAGCAATGCTATCATCGCTTGAGTTATGTATTACTCTATCATAATCAAGATAAAAATCAAACACATCACTAAGTTGCTCTAAAAGTTTTGTTTCTTCATAAATAATGCTTTGTGAGCTTAAATTAGCACTTGTTGCAATGATAGGTTTTTTAAAATGTTCAAAAAGCATTAAATGCGTTCCCATATAAGCTAACATAATGCCTATTTTATTGGTATCTGATGCCAAGCTTTTATGGATATTTTTGCTATTTAAAATAACTATGGGTTTTAAATTTGAAGTTAAAAGTTTTGCTTCAGCTTCATTAATAAAAGCTAATTCTTGAGCCGTTTTAAGATCTTTTACCATGATAGCAAAAGGCTTTTTAGGGCGATTTTTGCGTATTCTAAGTTCATTTATAGCATTTTCATTTGTGCTATCACAAATTAAATGAAATCCACTCATACCTTTAAAAGCTATGATTTTACCTTCTTCTAAAAGCTTTGCAAGCAAAATAAAAGCTTTTTCATCTTTGGCTAAAATATTTTGATTTTTATCTTTTAAAAAAATAGTAATTTTACATTTTGGACATGAGAGTGGTTGGGCATGAAAGCGACGATTGGTAGGATCTTCATACTCGCTTTGACAAAAAGAACACATTTTAAACTCATCCATAGTGGTATTAACTCTATCATATGGAAGTTTTTTTATAATAGAAAATCTTGGCCCGCAATTTGTGCAAGTGATGAAAGGATATTTAAAACGCGGATTTTTCTCATCATAAAATTCATTATAGCAATCCTCACAAAGAGCAAAATCACTCAAAATCGGGCTAAATTTTTCACTATCTTGTGAAGTACTTATGCTAAAATCATTATAAGTTTTTTGAAGTTTTTTATAAGAAAAATTAAAATCATCTATCCTAGCTAAAGGTGGTAAATTAGTAAAAAGTTTTTCTTTAAAAATTTTTAATTCATCATTGCTACACTCAAGGATTATAACAACTCCTAAGCTATTATTATAAACTTCACCTTTTAAATTAAGCTCTTTAGCTATATTGAAAACAAAAGGACGAAAGCCAACGCCTTGCACTAGCCCTTTAATATGAATTTCATATCCAAAGCGGGACATCGCTTAACTTAAAAAATGGTATGTGTTTGAATACATTTTTACTAAGGCTTTTGTGTTCAAACAAGCTCCCACTAAGCACGGCACAATCAACTTGTTCTTTAGCCTTTAAATCATCAAATAAATCTCTTAAAAAATACGCCAAACTCTCAACAACACCTAAGGCTATGATTTGATTTTCTACTCCAGCAAGCTTAAAACTCATCACGCTTCTTAAGGTCTTAGTATAATCAAATTCTTTTTGCTCATTAAGCTTAAAGTCTATCCTAACACCTTTTGCCATTTTACTCTCATCTGCTAAGGCCAAAAGCGCTAATGCGGCACTTTGTACATCTTCACCAAGCTCTAAAATCATCCCTACCATGCCAAAAAGATTAAAAAAATTATTAGCTATGTTAAGTTCTTTTCGCACAAGAATAAATTCTTTTTCATAATTAGCTAGTAATCTCTTAGCAACATCATCTTGACTTATAATTTCATAAAACTCATCAAAACTTTTTGGTAAATTTAGTTTTAAAAGATTTAGCTCTTTATCAAGTAAGATAATATCATCATTTCTTTTGCTAAGTTCTAAAAGCAAAGGCTTTTTGTCTTTAAAATCAGACAATATACAAGAAATTCTTGCAAAATTTTTATCTTCTTTTTGAAAAATCAAATTTTTAAACTCAGGTAAAATATAATCATAACCCCTACAAACTACTAGCTCATTTTCGATTAAAGCCACTTCAAAATCATCTTCAAAATGTTCTAGTTTTTTAAAATTTAAAAACTTAATTCCTTCTTTTTCAAGCTCAAAACATAAGGCAAACAAGAAAAGATTATCATATATTTTTATTTTAAAATACTCATGATTTAATTGATGATTTTGTCTAAAAATAGCATTGAATTTAAGCTTCATTAGAGGCTTTTCAACCCCTGCTAAGATTTTAAATTGCTCGTTATTGCAAGAAAAAAATGCATTGATATGCTTTGGATCACTTGGCATTAAAAAATCATCCAATACTTCATTAAAAATTTCAAAAGCATATACTCCTTTTGAGCTTTTAAAATGTATTTTTTCTTTGTTTTTTAATTTTTCTAAAGCTTTTTTTAAATTATCGCAGAAATTTTCTTTAGTGATTTTTATAAAATCTTCTTCTATCCTAAACTCTTCTTCTACAAAAACACCCCATTCATTTTCTAAAAGCTCACCATTAGTATAAGCATTTGCATTAAGTCTTGTTAAAAAACTTCTTTTAGTGAAGGTTTTTTCTTTTTTTATGGGCGTAAAATCTTCTTCTGTAACTTTTAAGTCAAATTTGTTTAAAAAAACACTGTGGCTGATATTTTCTAAATTAGAACAAAAGGCTTGAATTTCATCTTTTTCGCCTTTAATTTTAATGATGATTTTCTCATCTTTTTGCTCATAATTATACACATAATCTTTAGCATAATAAGCTAACAAATACTCAAAAATATCGTTTTTAGATTTATAATCAAAAGTAATTTCTAAAAGCAAGTTTAAAACCTTAAAATTAAAATTTCTAAAGCATAAATATAACAATTTTAATTCTAAGGAAAGCTTAAACAAGCTATCTAAAATATAGATAGCTTGTTATTTTAGTAGTTAAATTCAGAACCGATAGCGATTTTTTGAATTTCTTTTTTGTTTTCAAGTTTTAAAAGTGGAGCATTTTTATCCATACCTAAAACTTTTGCTTTTTTACCATCAAGTGACAATGCAACACCTTCAGGTAAAGCATAAACAACAACTTTAGGATTAACAATCAAAAACTCTTCAAGTCTTTCTTCACGACTTTCACCATTATGTCCTACTGGTTTACCTGAGATAAAATGCGGGTTGATTTGATGAGGGAAGATATTAAAAGTATTGAATGATTTTGGTTCAACTATAGGCATATCATTAGTTGTCATCATAGTTACACCTGCTACGTTTGAGCCTGCTGACCAACCAACATAAGGCACACCCTCACTTACTCTTTTTGCGATGAGTTCTACTAGGTCATTATTATAAAGTTGATTTACAAGTTCAAAAGTATTTCCACCCCCTACAAAAATCGCATCAGCACTTTTAACAATATCAGCAGCATTTCCTCTATGTACGCTAATTATTTGAAGTCCTAAGCTTTCTAAAGCTTTAGCAACTTGTGCTTCATATTGCTCATAAGTTTTTCTAACACCCGCATAAGGTATGAATGCTACTTTTTTACCTTTTAAGTTGTTTTTTTCGACAAATTCTTTAAGCCAAGGTAAAGCATGGTTTAAATACCCAGTGTCTTTATAGCCTGAACTTGAAAGCAATAAAGCTTTTTGCTTATCTTTTGGGAAATTAACCACATCATTAGCATTTAAAGCCACCCCGCTAAAAAGCATAGCAGCTAAACCAAGAGCACCTACTTTTAACAAATTTCTTCTTTTCATTGTTTTTCCTCTAAAAGATATTTAAAAACTATTTATTTTAATAAATATTTTTTTAAATTAAAATAAATTCTTGTTAAAAAATAAGACTTTTTAGAAAAACTTCTCTTGCCTTGTAATCAGGCATAAATTTATATAAAAAATCATAAAATTCTTTTTGATGATGTGGGTAGATTAAATGTGTAAGTTCATGTAAAATCACATATTCTATAGCTTTTATAGGTTTTTGCATGAGTTTTAAATTTAAGTTTATGTATGCTTTTTGATGATTGCAAGAACCCCATCTTGAGATCATTTCTTTAATACAAATTCTTTGCACTTTTCTCTTGTGAACAAATTGCCATTTTTTTATAAAATACTCAAAAATCACTCTAGCACTACGCCTTAAAAAAAGATCTAAGGATTTTTGATTTTTTGCAAAGATTTTATCTTTTTTTATGAGAACTTTTTTGTGATTTTCGTTAAAAACTAGCTTGTATTTTTTACCTAAAAAATACAACTCATCACTCGCTAAAACTACTCTTTTTAAAGAAAGTTCTTTTTCTTTGGCTCTAATCCAGCTTTCATTTTTTTCTAAAAACCTTAAAACATCTCTTTGTTTATAATATAGCGGTATGCTAAGCTTGAAATTTAAATCCCTATCTATCCTAAGTCTTAAGTATTTAAGTTTTTTCTTTTCAAAGGCAAAACGAAATTCTTTAAATTCTAAAATTCCTTTTATACTAGTGCTTTGCCTTGCCATTTTTTACTTTTCCATCTATATGAATTTACAATACCACGTAAAAACTCATCCGCACAAAAACCTATCCAAACTCCTAAAATTCCAAAGCCAGCATAAAAACAAAGCACATAGCCAACCGGTAAAGAAACCCCAAGCATAAACACCACTCCACTTAAAAATGGAAACCTTGCATCACCACTTGCTCTTAGCGAATTCACCATGACTATATTAAAAGTTCTTGAGATTTCTAAGAAAATTGAAAGAGTAAAAAGTGGTATCATAAGTTTTTTTAAACTTTCTTCAAGCTTTACCACACCCATGGTAAAATCTTGCAAAACATAATTAAGCAAAGCTACAAAAGCACTTGCTATCACGCTAAAATATAAAGCTATCCAAGTATGTTTATAGGCTACATTTAAGTATTTTGCGCCGACTAATTTACCTATGATAATTTCATTTGCCACGCTTATGGCTTGCCCTACTAGCATGATAAGTAAAGAAATTTGAAAATAAATCGTTTGAACACTTAAGTTTTCTTTACCTAAACTTGCT
Organism: Campylobacter sp. W0066.2; assembly: GCF_024723515.1. Lineage (NCBI taxonomy): Bacteria > Pseudomonadati > Campylobacterota > Epsilonproteobacteria > Campylobacterales > Campylobacteraceae > Campylobacter > Campylobacter sp. W0066.2. Next base: position 108,987 of record NZ_JANQCV010000002.1, read on the forward strand.
ACAAAAGCAAAAGCTATGGTGTATTGTATAAACCATATCAAATGCTCTCCTGCTGCAAAACCACCGATATTAAAAATCTTTTTAAGCACAGCTTTTTCAAGGCTTATCATCTCTTTAATTTTAAGATGAATTTTGAGTTTAAAACTAAGTATTGCTACAAGCATGCTAAAGGCTACCAAACGCCCAAGTATATTACTAAGCCCTACCCCAAAAAGCTCTAACTTTGTAAAATGTAATACATAAAAATTTCCTATAAATATCACAATATTCATCAATAAGGTAGTAAACATAACCCAATAAGCCATATTATACACCCTAATAATAGCAGTTAAAACTATACCCATAGCGTCAAAAAACAAACAAATTCCAAGCATATGCAAGTAAATCGCACTATCTTTTAAAAGCTCATTTGGGATTTGCAAAAGATAGAGTAAAAACTCTCCATGCCATAAAATCAAACTTCCACACACAAAACCAAGCAAGACATTTAAAAATAAACTTTGATGAATTGCCTTTCTTGCTAGAGTGTAATCTTTAGCTCCTAAAGCTTGAGCGATCACTACACTACAACCCACACTTAAAAAACTAAAAATAATGATAAATAAATCTGCTACTTGATTACCCGTACCCATAGCCCCAACTAAAAAGTTAGAATACTGCGAAACCATCACGGTGTTGATAATCAAAGAAAAATATCTTAAAAACATTTCAAGCAATATAGGCATACTAAGATGTTTAAGTGAAAGTTGTTTGCTTGCCATAAATACTCTTTTTGATAATAATCTTTTGAAAGTAAAAAGTAATTTTACTTAAAAATTACTTTTTATAAGCTTTATAATATCTCTAAAACAAATTTATCATTTTCATCTTTAAAAGTAAAAACTTTATTTTTGCAAGGATAAGATATACTATCTTCTTTCATACTAAATGTTTTATCTTTTAATTTTTCAAGCATAATAGGTAATTCTTTATTAAATAATGCCTTATCGGGAATTCCACACCCATGAGTTAAATTTTTAATAAATTTACCATCTATATCTTTTTCATCTATTAGATGAAAATCTACTTCATAATTTAAGGCTTTTAAAATTTCTATCATAGAAATTTTATATTCAACTGGAGTTGCATCATCTTTAGCACTATGATAACTTGTATAAATAATATTTTTATTCTTTTGAGCTTGTAAAATTAAATGATCTTTATTAAGTAAAGCTCTTATTAAATAATTTTCATCAGCAAAATAATAAGGTGAGTTTGGATTTTTGCGTGTCCAATGGGTTTTAATGATTCCATATAATATAGTATTTGAAGTTTTAAGTATATGATCGCATCCTTGAACATCTCTGCCTACAATATAATGCAACGGAGGCAATGCAGCACCTGAATTATCTATCACTCCATCTACATACCAAGGAGCTATTTTAGCACACATTAATGCCACTAAGCCACCGTATGACCCCCCCCCCGTAAATTTTAGGTAAAGATTTAAATTGAGGATAATTTTTCATTATATCTTTTAAGGCATTGATATGATCGATAGCAGGCATAATAGCAAAATTATTATACTCATTGTTGGGTGGGATAAAAGAACGTGAAAGACCAACCTTATAATCTACATCTAATAATTTTTTCTCTTTTAAATTAGTAATGGTATGATACAAATAATCATAATGTATATGAGCATTATTGGTATCTAATTTACTTGATTGAATTTTGAAATTTTCTAAAACTTCTTTCAAAAAAGGTAAATCATCTTCCATAAAAGTAGTAGTCGCACTATATTTATCCACATCAGAAACTCTTTGACAAAAACAATGATAAAATACATTTACAGTTACTACATCAAATTTTTTAGCTATAAAATTTCTATAACTTTCTAGAAAATGTATATTTGCATTAGCTCCATATCCACCTATGATAAAAACAATAGCTTTCATTTGTTTACTATCATCATAAGTGATTCTATATTCTAATTTACTTTCTCTTTTTATATTTAATTCTACATCATCACAAGAGTCTATGAAATAAGTTTGATTTATGAGCATTATTAAGCCTTTTAGAAATTTTGATTAATTATATTATCAAAATTTCTAAATAAATAAAAATTACCCAAAAGCTCCGTTTAAATAAGCTTTTGTTTTTTCTTCTTTGGGATTTTCAAAAAATTCTTTACTCTCTCCAAATTCTACAAGTTCTCCTAAATGAAAAAACGCAGTATAATCAGCCACGCGCTTACCTTGTTGCATATTATGTGTCACAATAATCATGGAAAGATTATGACTTAATTCTTTAATAAGCTCTTCTATAATGCTTGAAGATATAGGATCAAGTGCAGAAGTTGGTTCATCTAAAAGTAATAATTTTGGCTTTATAGCCAAAGCTCTTGCTATACAAATGCGTTGTTGCTGACCACCTGAAAGTGCTAGAGCATTTTGTTTTAGTTTATCTTTTACTTCCTCAAAAAGACCCACTTTTTTAAGACAATCTTCCACTAAAGCATCTTCTTCATCTTTATTTTTGATCATCCCATGGAGTTTTGGAGTATAAGAAATATTATCATAAATGCTTTTTACAAAAACATTAGGTTGTTGAAATACCATTCCGACTTTTTTTCTAAGCACAACTAAATCTTGATTTTTAACATCTTTTCCATCAATCTCAACAAGACCATCGATTTTTGCTATTTTGTCATTCATCCTATTAAAACAACGCAAAAATGTGGATTTTCCACATCCTGAAGCACCTATTAAAGCTGTGATTTTATTTTTTTGAATTTCCATATTAATATCAAACAAAGCCTGTTTTTTACCATAAAATAAATTTAGATTTGTTGTTTTTGCTATCATTTTAATTTTCCTTGAAAATATCTTCTTAAAAGTATTGCTGCTAAATTTAAAATTACCAAAAGAGATAAAAGCACTATAATCCCTGCTGCTGTTCTTTCTAAAAATGCACGCTCTGGCATAGCTGACCATGAAAAAATTTGAGCAGGCAAGACACTTGTTGGCGCAAAAAAACTATTTGCCACATCAGGTATAAAAGCTATCATACCTATAATCATCAAAGGTGCGGTTTCGCCAATAGCCCCTGCTAGAGTTAAAATAGAACCTGTTAAAATCATAGGCATTGCCAAAGGTAGCATAATGCCTTTTATCATTTGAATTTTAGTCATACCTAAAGCATATGCTGCATTTTTCATATTAACATCCACACTTTTTAATGCAGCTTTAGTTGAAACAATGATAATAGGCAAACTCATAATAGCCAAAGTTAATCCTCCAACTAAAGCACTAGAACGAGGCATACCAAAAAGATTAATAAACACTCCAAGACCTAAAAGTCCAAATAAAATGCTAGGAATACTAGCTAAATTATTTATACACACTTCTATAAAATGCGTAAATACATTTTGCGGAGCAAATTCTTCTAAATAAATAGCTGCTCCAACTCCTATTGGGATACTCACAGCCATACATACTAACATTACAAGCAAAGTTCCAACCACAGAAGCAAAGATTCCTGAATTTTCAGGTGATTTAGAATCTCCATTAAGGAAAAAATTCGTGTTAAAACTTAGCTTAATTTCTTGCTTTTGAACTAATTCATCAACTAATTTTTTTTGCTCATCACTTAATTTATTGTAGTTTTTTTTCATATATTGATCAACTTCAGAATTTGCTAAAAGCCAAGATTTTTCTTTGATTTGACCTGTTCTTATTTTCCTTTGTTCAGCGCGCGATAAAAGCTCATACGAAGGGCTATTTCTATCAGCCTGGGCATAAATATAAGTTTGCTTAAAAGCTCCTATCCCAAGATACCCTACGCTTGATAAAAAAACACAAAGAAAAATAAGGTTTATATAAAGCCCCATTTTACAGAATCTTTTGAAATTTTTTGAAGCTTTTTTTCTTTGTTTAAAAAGTCTTTTCATAAATTTTTCCTTTTATGGAAGCGATTTATCAAATAAACGCTAAAAATATTAATGATTAATGTAATAATAAAAAGCACAAACCCTAAAGAAAATGCACTTAAAGCCAAAGAACTATCAAAAGCTTGATCACCACTTAATGCTTCTACTATTTTTACAGTCACTGTTGTCATATCTTCTAAAAAATTCATTGTTAAATTTGGACGCAATGAAGCAGCCATAACAACAATCATTGTTTCACCTAAAGCTCTTGAAAGTCCTAAAAGACAAGCTGCAACTATACCTGGCATTGCTTCTGGTAAAATTACTGCAAAAACGACTTCTTTTTTAGTCATACCTAAAGCATAAGCTCCGTTTATCCTTTTTAAACTTACAGCTTCAATGCAATCTTGTGAGAGTGAAGCCACTATAGGAACTATCATAATACCCATGATAAAACCTGCACCTAAAGCACTTTGAAAACTAGCTTTGATACCAAAAAGAGAAAAAAACCACACTATAAAAGGAGCTACAACTATGGCTGCGAAAAATCCAAAAACTACAGTAGGAATTCCTGCTATGATTTCTAAAATAGGTTTTAAATAGTTTTTAGATTTTTTACCTGCAAATACTCCAAGATAAATAGCACACATTACACCTAAAGGTAAGGCTGTTAGCATTGCTATTAATGAAATATAAAAAGTTCCCCAAAATAAACTCAAAGCACCAAAAACCCCATGCTTGCTACTTCCATCAGCACCTACAAATGCAGCATCTGCTGCCCACTGACTTGAGAATAAAAAAGTAAATACGCTTTCTTTTTGAAAAAATTTTAATGCATCTATTAAAATAGTTAGCATAATAGCAAAGCTTACTACTACGCTAACAAAAGCACAAAGAAAAAGCGTTAATTTTATTATTTTTTCTTTTATCAATTTTTCATCCTAAATCAAAAAACTTTCCCTGCTTTAACAAGCTCATCAGTTAATAAACCTTTTTCTTCTATATGTTTTTGGGTTTGTTTCAAAGTTTTTTCATCCAAAGGAACTAATCCTATTTTTTCTAATTCTGCTCCGCTTTTAGCTAAATCATCGCTCATATAAATTTTTGCAAATTCAAATACTTCTGGATTTTTCTTAGCATTCATATATATAAATAAAGAACGCGCTAATTTATATTTTCCCTCAGATATATTTTTCTCATCAGCTTTTACACCATCAATGTAAGCAGCATTAATCTTATCATCATTACTAGCTAAAAATCCGTATCCAAAAAGCCCAAAAGCTTCTTTATCAACAGAAAGTTTTGAAACAATTAAATTATCATTTTCACCGCTTGGTATAAATGCTCCATCTTGGCGTATAGTTTTATATGCACCTTTATATTCAGGAATTTTTTTAGAAATATCTACCATTACAAGTTCTTCTATACTATCTCTTGTTCCTGAACTTGATGGAGGACCATAGATTGTAATTTTTCTATTTGGTAAATTTTTATTGATTTGTTGCCAATTTGTGTAAGGATTTGGGACTAATTTTCCATCTTGTGGAATTTCTTTAGCCAAAGCTAAAAATAACTCATGTAAGCTTATATTTAATGGAGCATTGATTTTATTTTGAGCTAAAACTATGCCATCATAACCTATCATAATCCCGACTATATCACTCACGCCTGATTTTTTACAAGTTTCAAATTCACTTGGCTTGATTGCTCTTGAGGCATTAGAAATATCAGTAATTCCCTCACAAAATACTTTAAAACCACCGCCTGTGCCAAGACTTTCAACTATAGGTGTTTTTGTATTTTTTATAACAGCATACTCTTCTGCAACAAAAGAAGTAAAAGGATAGACAGTAGATGAACCTGCTATTTTTAATTCTGCTGCGTTTAGACTAACAAAAGTAGCTATACTTAAAGCCAAAAGTTTTTTCATTTTTTCTCCTTAGTTAAAAAGTAATGAAAATTTAAAAAAACTTGGAAACATTTTGGATACATGTATTTTTTGATATAATTTTTATATGTTAAATGTTATTTTGATAGAAGATGATAAAGACTTAAACGAATTAATCACACTAAGACTTAGTCAAGAAAATATAAAAATTTATAGTTATTTTGATTTTTTTGACTTAGAAAATTTTCTAGATACAAATGAAATAGACTTAATCATCATGGATAGAAATTTACCAAGTGGCGATAGTGTAGAGATGATAAAACAATTAAGAAAAAAAGGTTATATGGAGCCTGTGATTTTTCTTAGTGCAAAGACTTTACAAAAAGATATTTTAGAAGGTTTTGAGCAAGGCTGTGATGATTATATATGTAAACCTTTTGATTTTAATGAGCTTTTATTTAGAATTAAAGCTGTAACCAAAAGAAATAAAACTCCAAAAGAACAAATTTCTTATCAAGATTTTACTTTATATATAGAAGAAAGAAAATTAATCTATCAAACAAATACATTTGAAAATTTATCAACCCTAGATGTAGAACTACTCAAGTGTTTTTTTAACCACAAAAATCAACTTCTAAGCCGTCAATTTTTAAGTGAGCAAGTATGGAAAAATGACACAACAAGCGATAAGACAATCAATACAGCTATTTTAAGATTAAAACAAAAAATTCCACAAATTAAAGAAAATATCATTTCAGTGCGCTCGGTGGGTTATAAATTGTGCTAAAAATAAAAACATTTTTCCTTTTTACACTTGGATTTTTTTGTATTGCTTTTTTTATATTGTTTTATTTTTTCAATGAAAGCTATATCAATACTACGGTAAAAAACACTTATGAGCAAAAACTAAAAACACTCAATGATGTTTTACAATTTCAGTTATTAGATACACTAAATTCCAATAATATCAAGCAATTTGCCCTAGAAACTAGAGCAGATTTTATCATTAAACAAAATGATGATATTTTTTCATCATTAAAAGATTATTCTTATTTTTTAAATCACTTTGAGTCTAATTTTACTCATGATTTTTATAAACAAAAAGAAATTTATTTTAAAGCTTATGCTTATAAAAACTATCAATACATCATCATTGTATATCCTAAAATACACTCTTTGGTGCAAAATTTTTGGATTAAGAATATTATTATTTTTTCTTTCTTTTTACTTGCACTTGTTGCGTTTTATTTTGTTGCGTTTTATTTTTTCAAAAATTATTTTCAAGAATTATTATTGTTTGTTAAAAGTATCAAATCAAATACTAATTTCATTTTAAAATATAATTTCGTTTATGAATTAAAAAATTTAAATTTACGCTTATTGAAAATTAAAAAATTACTCATCAAGCAAGAATTAAAAAACAAAAAACAAGCTAAAAAAATTCAAACCAAAAACACCCAACTAAGCAATGTAATCAGCGCTATATCACATGAACTTAAAAACCCTATAAGCGTTATAGATTTGAGCTTGCAATCTTTAAAAGAAACTAATGATGAAAATATGAAATTATTTTTACTTGAAAAAATTCACAAACAAAGCGTAAAAATCAACCAACTAACACACAAACTCAATTTTGTTTTTAATCTTAATTTTGATTCTTTAAATTTAGAAAAATTCGACCTATATGCTTTAAGTAAAAATTTATTAGAAAGTTTTAGAGATGATAGGTTGAAAATCCAAGGCCAAACAAGCTTTGTCAAAGCGGATAAATTTCTCATAGAGCAAGTCATCATTAATCTAATAGATAATGCCCTAAAATACAGTAAAAAAGAGGTGCTAATCATTGTAGAAAATCAAAATTTTACTATCATAGATCAAGGTGTAGGCATAGAAGAAAAACACCTTAAATTTATAACAAAAAAATTCTACAAAGCAAACTCGACACAAAATAACTCTTTTGGATTAGGATTGTTTTTAGTTAAAAAAATACTCACTTTGCACAAAAGTTCTTTAAAAATTCAATCTAACCCACAAAAAGGTAGTATTTTTTCTTTTAGTATTAGCTAATCACTCTCTTAAAAAACCATATTCATAAATTTTTGGTTCGATTTTTTTAGCTAAAACATTTAAAGCTAAATTCAAATCACTAAGTAAAATTTTATAATGCTCATCTTTTGCTTTGCTAGGCATATTCATCTTTCCTTTTTCATCTCTACCTTGAAAAAATTCTTTTATATCATACAAAGAAGCATTTACTAAATACCCTGCCTTTTCTTTATGTGTGTGATAATACTTAAAAAGTTCTTTGCCTGCTTTTAAAAGCTCTTTTGCTTCATTAGAAAATTCCACCTTATCTAATGTATCATCAAATAAAACATCTTCATTTTTTATCTTGCCATTTATAAATTTATACATAAAATCGCTCTTAAATGCTTCTTGAGTAATGCCTAATTCTTTCTCGCTAAAAGGTATGAAGTGATTTACACCTTCTTTTGCACTTATATAATTTTGTCCATGAAAAAGCATAAAAGCAAGACAATCACTTTGAAATTCTTTGTCGTTTTGATATGCTTTGTTTGGGTATAAAAACTGATCTCTATTATTTAGCCAAGTAGCTTTTATAGCATGGCGTACTGAAAAATAAACTGCGGTATCAATAAGGTTTTTTTGATTTATATTTTGAAAAATTAAATGCGCTGTCCCTTTCTGATTTAAAATTGCAACATGGTTATTTTGTTGAAAATCAGGTGCATCGGACATCAATACACCTATTCCATTATCTTTAATATTAAATTTTCTAAGCCATTTATTTATACTTTCTTTTTTATCGTTATAAAAATTTTTCTTACCTAAAAAATTTCCATTTTCATTAAACACATCAAGCCTTACCTTTTTAAGCTCATCTTTTTGACTCATATCCCATATTAAAAATCCTATAGGAAATTTTCCATTTACATTATCAAAAGTATAAGAAGGTGTTATGAAGCCTTTTAAAAATTTAGCCTTAAAAGTTTCTCTAAAATCATCAAAATTAGAACTATTTACATATTTTAAAGTAGAAAAAGTAGCTAGCATAGCTCCATCGATCTCACAATATATTCTTATATAAAATTGTGTAAAAAGTTCGTTGTTAGCTTTACCTAAGATATTTTTGTATTTTTCACAAATTCTATTTTCTCTTGCTACTTTTGCCTTGTGAATACCTGTTTTTGTAGCAGTTTTTGAATTTCCTGCTTCTGCATAAGGCGGGTTTATAAAAATGATAAGTTTTTTGCGTTTGTTTTCATCTTTTAAAATTTCTTGTAAATTTGAAGGTAGTTTTGATTTATAAATAACATTGCCTTTATCATCTACTTTATCAAAAAATTCATCATTTAAAAAGTCAAATTGAAAAACATGATTTTCAAATAAATTTGCACCATTTTTTATACGCTCATGTATCACATCAACATCTGCTTTATCTATGGTAGAGCAAAAAACATTTTTTGCATTTGTGAAATTTGCTAGTAAATTTCCTGTCCCACCAGCACAGTCCCATATATAGTATTTCTCTTCATAGTCTTTACCTAAAGCCTTTGATAAATACTCACAAGCCTTATCTACCCAAATTCTTGGAGTAAAAAACGCCCCCTTTCTTTCTCTAATGTCTTGATCTACAAGCAAATCCCTACGCTCTATCATATAATCCCAAAATTCCTCCAAAGGCGGACGCTCATAAATAGCCCAAAAATCTTTATGTGCTTTTTGATTATCTTTAAAGCCCATTTTTTCTGTAGCGATAGAGCCTAGATCTGTCTTTTTGGCATTAAATTCATAATGATCTTTATTTAAAATAGCAAAAAGCTTTTCTACTATGGTTTGATTTTCGTTTGAGAGTAAATCAGCTAGGTAAAAGTCCGCATCGATAATGCCGTTTTTCTTTGCTAAATCCCAATCTATACTTATGCTTTCTTTTACGCTTTTGCTCCATTTGTGATATATGCTTACAAAGTTGTTTTTGTCGATTTTAAATTTGCTTATGTTTTCGTTTGTTAAATTTTCTTTTATGAAATTTTTTAATTCTTCATCATTTTTCTCATAGTAAAAAATCAAAGCTTCGTTTAAAATTTCATCTAATTCTTTTAAAAGTTTTAAAAACTGCTCACTTGTGTGTTTGCTAGCTGCTACACCCCAAACCCTATCATTTTGATAAAAAATTTCTTGAATTTTATAATAAGGTAAAAATGCGATTTTTCAGCATCAAATGCACCTATTAAAGCAGGTGTTTGCATGGTATGAAAACTTCCATTTTTTATAGTCATAATGAGTTGAATAAATGATTTTTTAATATCACTTATGCCTTGCTTAGCTTCAGCCCAAAATAAATTAATCTCGCCTAAGTCTTTGTGCTTTTGCGTGATGATAAAATCTATCTTAGAACCAACTATAGAAAATTTTGAAAAATACGCTTCACGCACTTTGTTTTTTAAAGTTTCTTCATCTACTTTTAACCATTCTTGCATTTTTAACCTTTGATAATAAATAAATTTGCAATTTTAAACAAAAGAATATTATTTTTCAATTATTTTTTTATTCTCATAGATTAAAATATCTTATTTTATAAATCATTAATATAAAATTTAAAGGTTTTTTATGCAAAATAAAGATGATGTTTTCTTTTTCGGTGCAGGTTTTTCAAAATCACTAAATAATTCTTATCCTACTCTTGCTGAATTATCAAAACATTTCATAGAACAAGGACATATTTATAATAATGAGAAAATTTATCAAGAAAATATAGAACAACTATTGACTTATCTTATATCACCATTACCCTTTAAAACAAAGGAAGAAATTTTAAGAGATGAAGCTTCTTATCTTGAAAAGATAAATATAATTAATTCTTTTTTTATTAATTTGCACAATGTTAAAAGTATAGATATAAATAATGAAGACATTAAAATATTATCAAAATTTATCAATCAAAATAAAAATACCTGTATAACGCTAAATTATGATTTATTACTCGAACAAATATTATCTAAAGACACTCTTTATGAATGTTTTTATAAATTTCCAATTAATAGTTTATCATCAAGAGGAAGAGAACTACATCATAGAGTATTTACTCCGTTAAAGGATGATCTGTTTAAACAACATACACCAGAAATTATAAAGTTACATGGCTCTATTAATTGGTATCATAATCGTTCTATTTCAAACAGTCAAATATATATTTATGATAATCAACGTGCACCAGAGTATTATTTAGATATGTTAAAAATAGATATGCATCCATTAATTATTCCACCTATACTTGATAAAACAAGCAACTATAACCATACAATTATACAAGCTCTTTGGATGAAAGCATTTAACGCGATAATCAAAGCAAAGAATATTTACATTTATGGTTTTTCTTTTCCTTTAAGTGACTTGTCCATAGTTTATCTTTTTCAAAAAGCATTACAATTAAATAAAAATAATTACACAATATATATAATAAATACAAATAGAAACTTAAGTAGTAAAAAGAAAAGATATATTGACATATTTGGAGAAAATAAATGTAATTTTGAATTTTGTTGTGAAAATAATTTCAAAAAATTTACAAAATATTTATCTCATTATATAAAAGAAGATCCAAGTGATGAGTTAGAAAAATTATTAAAAAGTTAAAATTAAATGATATTTTAAACTTTAAAATATATCATTATAAAATCATTATTAAAAAAGGAGAAAAAATGCTTTCAAAAGAAGTAGTGGCTTTATTAAACGAGCAAATCAATAAAGAAATGTATGCAGCAAATTTGTATTTGAGTATGAGTTCATGGTGCTATGAGCATAGTTTTGATGGTGCTGGGGCGTTTTTGTTTGAGCATGCAAGAGAAGAAAGTGATCATGCAAGAAAACTCATCACTTATTTAAATGAAACTGATTCTAAAGTAGAGTTAAAAGAAGTTAAAAAACCTGATAGTGATTTTAAATCATTACTTGATGTGTTTGAAAAAACTTTCGAGCATGAGCAAAGCATCACTGCTTCTATTAACAATCTTGTAGATTTTATGCTTTCAAGTAAAGATTATTCAACTTTTAATTTCTTGCAATGGTACGTAAGCGAACAGCACGAAGAAGAAGCGCTTTTTAGAGGTATAGTAGATAAAATCAAACTCATAAGCGATAATGGCAATGGCTTATACATGGTAGATCAATACATCAAAAGCTTAATCAATAAATAATTTTTTAGCTTCCATAAATTTGGAAGCTAAATATCTTTTAATTTAAAAGAATTCTTGCAAAATAAAAGTAAATTTGCTAAAATACTTTTTATTTAAAAGGATTTTTATGCAAATGAATGAAATTACTGATAAACTTAAATTTATACTCCAAAAAGAAGGCATAAAAAACGCCAAAGATTCTGATGTAGCTAAAATGCTAAATATCAATCCTGATACCTTTTATAGTATGAAATTTAGAAATTCCATACCTTATAAGCAAATACTTCATTTTTTAAATGAAAGAAATATCAATATCAATGCATTTTTTTACGAAGATTCTCTCGAGAATAATACTCCAACACTTGATCTAAGCTATAATGTTTTAAAATATTATGATGTTAATGCTTCTATGGGAGGTGGGGCTTTAAATGATAATGTGAGTTTTTCAGAAGTGATTATAGATGAAAAACTAAGTGATTTTTTTGGCTCTAAAGATTGTGATATCATCCCATGTATAGGCGATAGTATGGAACCTGAAATCAAAGATGATTCTTTGTGTTTAGTAGATAAAAGTAAAAACTTTAAAGAAGGCGGGGTTTTTGCGGTAAATACTCGAGATGGTTTGTTTATCAAACAAATTTTTAAAAGTAATAAAGGCGGAGTTTATCTACACTCTTTTAATCTAAGTTATGCAGATGTTCATTATCAAAATGGTGATTTTTTAATCGTGGGTAAGGTAGTGGGGACTATTAGTAGAATTTAATATTTAACAAACAACTTCTTTTTTTATAAATAATAATTTTTATTATTTAAATTAACAAAAAATAAATATAGATATATTTTTAAGTTAATTTTTATTAAAAAATAGTCAAAATTATGTTTTAAAAGTTAATAGATAATAAATAAGAGTATTTTTATCTTTTAACAAACTACATGAAAGGGAAGTTATGAAACACAAATTAGCTAAGGTTGCTACCTATGCCTGTCTAGCTTTAGGCATAAGTTTGAGTTCGCAAGCTTTTGCTTCTTCAGAGCCTAGAACCCTTGATGGATATGTAGCTCAAGAAGATGCATTTTTTGACTATCTTTACAAACACCACCCTATTTTTAAATATGAAAAAGAAGGGCGTTTGGTAGGTAAATTTACCCATAGTGATAGAACTGAAAACTGGGTTGTAAATCAAAATGGAGCTAAATTTGCTGCTGAGCATGATTTAAAATAAGCTTCTATTACTTATCGTTTGCCTTATGAGTCTTTTTTGGATTTTCCAAATAAATTTGTAGGTCCAAAAAAATGCGGTGAGTTTCACCCTACTCAATATGCTTCTTGGGAGCGTTCTCGTCATGCAAAAACAGTGCGTTTCCCACATGAAATGGAAGAAGTTGGTGGAGCTGAAGGTTTAAAAAAACCTATGTATAACTCTCAAGCTACTATTTTACCTGATGGAATTTATCCAAATGATGTTTATGCTCTCATTGGAACACCAAGAATAAAATATGGTTTTATAGATAGATGGCTTGTGCGTGGAACTTACCATGTTAAAGATGGAAATTTGAGTGATTTAAGTGGTAAATTAACAGCAGGAGGTAATCAATTCTCAAGACTTTGAAGTGAGTTTTTAACCCCTGAAATGGTACAAAAAATAGCCGCATTTACACCTAGTTTTCCTACTAAAATGGAAGATTTTAGAGGAAATGGCTCTCAAGTATGGGGAACAAACTCTTATGCTACAACTTATAAAGAAAAAGCAGTTTTCCAGCCTGCTACTGTATATTGTGAAGCCTGTCATACTTTTAAATTTGATTTTAAAAGTAAGGAAGGCACTAGGTAATCCAAAAGAACTTCAAAAACATACTATCTCAAAAGGTATTACTTGCGAGGAATGCCACGGGGCTGGAGCGCATCTTTATGGAGCAAGAGGTGCGGGTATGCCATCAAATTGCGAAAGATATCATCAAAGATTTTCATATAATGAAACCGATGCTAAAATCAACCCTAGAAAACCTTTCAACGCATATTTTAAATCAAGTTGTCCTGCGTGTGGAACAGAAGGTGCTCAAATGTATTCTTCAGCACACTATGATAAAGGCATGAGATGTAACACTTGTCATGATCCACATGAAGTAACTTTTAATGATTGGAAAAGCGGTTATACTAAAACAAAACTTAAAAAAACTTGTAAAGATTGTCATGAAACTCAAGCAAGCTTTTTCAAAAAAGGTGGAATTCATGCAAAAGATAATTGTACAGCTTGTCACATGCTAAATATGATGAGTTGTGAAAACTTTGGAGCGGTTTAAAACCCTGATAAAGGTGGTTTTGACAATGTTAGAGCTTCACATATTTGGAATATCAAAGTAGATAAAACAGCAAAAACACTTAATTCGCCAGAAAGCAAAGAAAGATCGCCTAAAGTTGGTGGTTGGACTATAGCTAGAGATGATGAAGGTAGATTTTTCCTTGATTTAATGTGGAGTTGTGGTAGAACTAGTTTTAGTGATATTAATCTAATGGGTCCTGGTGCAAGTGGTTGTCACAGTCCTGTACAATCAACCTTACCTGAAAAACTTCACTTTAGTAATCAAGAAATGATTTATGATAAGGTAATGGAATGGCAAAACCCTGTTAAAGAAGGTTACGAGAAAATTAGAAAAGGCATAGCAAATATTGATAAAACTTTTGCTGAAAAAACCAAACTTTCAGTAGAGCAAAAATCAAAAGTACTAAGCCTAACTAATCAAGCTCAAGCTATAGCTGATAGACTAGAAAAAGATGGTTCTTGGGGTGTTCATGGGCCTGCTTATTCTAAGAAAATCATAGAAGAAGCTTTAATTTATATCCAAGAAGCACAAAATATCCTAAATGGTAAATAAAAACAAAGGAAGAATGAAAAATTCTTCCTTAAAATAAGGAGTTAGTCTTGAAAAATTTAATCACTCGACTTTTTATTGTCCTTTTTACTCTTTTTATGCCATCAGGATTTATTTTTGCTGAGACTAATGGATAAATAGGCTCAATAGAAGGTTTAAAAAGTATTAGCTTAGCACAAGCTCAAGAAATGCTAGATCAAAACAATACTTATTTTTTTGATGTCAATTCAGAGCAAGATAGACAAGCTAATGGCTATATGCCTAATTCCATATCAACCTATGTGGAAAATTAGCAAAATTATTACCTAATGATAAAAATGTAAATTTAGTATTTTATGGTTTAAATCGTTTTAGATTTGAAGCTTCTCAAGCTGCTGCAGTTGCTATAGAACTTGGCTATAAGAACTCTGTTGTAATGCTTGATGGCGTTGAATCATGGGCAACATCAGGTAGAAAAGTTGAAAAAATTATTGAGTTTAAAAACACTATCCACTCAAGATTTAAATTTAGCAATACCCCATCTTGTCGTGATTGTCATGCTCAAAAAGGTAAAGGTATTAGAGCTGATATTGCAGCAAGTAAAAACTTAATCAATCAAAAATGCGTAACTTGCCATGAAAAAGCAAGCAATGCTTTAGCAAAAAGCGCTCATGGGGTGCAAGAATTCTTACCTACTCAAGATATATAAAAGAAAAAAAACCATCTTGTGCGACTTGTCACTCTGTTTATATTACCCCAAAACATTCAGGAATTTATTCACAAAAACAATTAGTCGATCAAAAATGCGCACAATGCCATAAACAAAAAAGCACGACTTTTCATATGACTTTCCATGGTAAAGGTATGGTATTAAGTACACCAGGTGAAACACTTGTTCTGATTGTCATGGTTTAAAATCAAGTGAAAGAAGCTCAACTCTCTCGCCGATTAACCGTGTTCAAACTTGCAAATCATGCCACCCAAATGCAAATGAAAATTTCGTAAATTGGATGGCACATGCTGATCATAGCGATGGCGAAAAATACCCTGGATTACATGGTGCTTATATATTCATGACTATTTTAGTGATTTCTGTATTTGTTTTCTTTGAAGCCCATACTATACTTTGGTGCTTGCGTTTAATTGCTATGCGTATAAAATATCCTAAATAATGGAAAGAAGTAAGAAAAGCAGCACATGAAGATAAAGTAAGAGTAAGAAGATTTAGCACTTTCCATAGAATTCAACATTTCTTTATGGCAACTAGCTTTTTGGGTCTTGCATTCTCGGGCTTACCGCAAAAATTCTATGATTCAGCGCGGGCTAAATCTATGATTGATTTAATGGGCGGAGATATCATTAACGCTGCAACCATACATCATATTTCAGCTATAGTAATGTTTGCAGTATTTTTCTCTCACATTGGAGAAATCATCATTGTAAATTGGAAACGCCGTGATGTAGCAAGGGATCCAATAACTGGCAAAATAAGCTTTATGAAAGTTTTAAAAGCTACTTTTGGGTATGATTCTTTAATGCCAAATTGGCAAGATTTTAAAGATATGAAAGATCATTTTAAATGGTTTTTTGGTTTTGGACCAAGACCGCAATTTGACCGCTGGACTTATTGGGAAAAATTTGATTATCTAGCAGTATTTTGGGGTATGTTTATCATTGGTATTTCAGGGCTTATTTTATGGTTTCCTGCTTTCTTTGGTAAATTTTTACCAGGTGAAGCAATCAACTTAGCAACCCTACTTCACTCTGATGAAGCTTTACTTGCTACAGGATTTATTTTTGCAATTCACTTCTTTAATACGCATTTTAGAGCAGATCGATTCCCTATGGATATGGTGATTTTTTCAGGAAGTATTAGTGAAGAAGAGATTAAACAAGAAAGAAGCGTATGGTATAAACGCTTAAAAGAAAGTGGAAAATTAAGCACTTTATATGAAAATAAAAGTAATTTCAAAGCATATCAATGGCTAGCTAAACTTGCAGGATTTGCAATGCTAATCACTGGTTTGGTATTTTTATTTTTAATGCTTTATACTTTCTTTAACACTATCTTATAACCTTATTCGCTATAATAGCGAATAAGGACTTTTCTTAATTTTTTCAAGGATTTTAAATGTTTAAAACAATACTCTCATTTAGTTTTTTAAGTATTTTTTTTATAGCTTGTTCTAATGAAGAAAAACTTGATTCTAATTTAATCTCAAGCGGTACACAATTTTCTAAAGAAAATTTACAAAAAGCAAATGATTTAGATAAAAAATCTTATGAAGAAATAGCCTATTTATTTAAAGATAATACAAATATAAAAAGTGATGATAAAAACATTTTAATCATTTTCAGCGCAAATCACTGTCTTTATTGTGATAAATTAAAAGAAGAAATTAAAAATGATAAAAAAACACAAGAACTTATAAAAGACAAATATAGCTCATATTATATAAATATAAGCTATAAAAAAATTCATACATTTTATAAAAACCATAAAAGTGACTTAAGTACAGCTGAACTTTCTAGTATTTATGATATAGTGGCCACCCCTACTATTGTAATTTTAAACAAAAACAGCCAAACTTTGCTAAATTATCCTGGTTTTATTAGCGCAAAAAGATTAAGTGCTACAATGCAGTTTTTAAACCAAAAGGAAAATCAAAATTTAGACGAAGCGACCATAGCACAAAAACTCATACATTTTTATAAAGAAAATAATATTTAAGGGTTAAAATGCAGTATTTTTTCTTTTGCGATGAGTTTTTTACTAATGAGCATATATGCCATAGCTTGCGCTGTGGCAACCTTTATAGAAAATGATTTTGGTATTAGCGCGGCTAAAGCTTTGATTTATAATAATGCTTGGTTTGATATGTTACATTTGTTACTAGGTTTAAATTTAATCGGAGTGATATTTTACAACAAGCTTTTTCAAAAGAAAAAATACTCTATCTTGCTTTTGTATTTATCTTTTATAGTGATTTTAATCGGCGCTAGACTTACTAGATATTTTGGCTTAGAAGGCGGAATGCATATAAGAGAAAATCAAAGCTCGAGTACCATAGTTACTAGAGAAGAATTTATAAAAATTACTGATTTTGATGCTAATGTTAGTTTTGAATTTCCTATTAGCTTTACCCCGCTAACTCAAAAGCATTTTGAAAAAACGATTGACTTAAATGGCGAAAAATTGATCATAAGCTCTATCAAATACACTCCACAAAAAGATTCTATTACACCTGCTAGCTTAAAATTAAATATTAATTATCAAAAAGCAAATACACAAATAATCTTAAATCCAAATTTTACAAACAAACAAGCAGTGCATTTTAACTTACAGGGAAAAGATTTTACTATCAATTGGGGGCCAAGAGAAATTAAACTTCCTTTTGCGTTACACTTGAAAGATTTTATACTAGAGCGTTATTTAGGTTCTATGAGTCCATCTTCTTACACTTCAAAAATTCAAATCATAGATGAGCAAAATAATATTAATCTAGCTTATGATATTTTTATGAATAATGTTCTTGATTATGGTGGATATAGATTTTTTCAAAGCTCTTATGATCAAGATGAACAAGGCACTATACTCTCAGTCAATAAAGATCCTGGTAAAATTCCTACTTATATAGGTTATGCTTTATTGATTTTAGGATTTTTATGGGTTTTATTTGATAAAAACTCAAGATTTCATCGTTTAAGCATTTATTTAAAAAAAGGCCAAAGTTTTGTATTGTTTATTTTGCTTTTTGCAAATTTACAAACTCCGCTTTTTGCACAAGAAAATAAAAATGAAATTTTAAATTTAATCTCAAATTTGCAAAAAATTCCTATGAACATTCTTTAAATTTTGCAAGATTACTTGTACAAGATCATAATGGTAGAATCAAACCTTTAGATACTTTGGCAATGGAATTTGTTTATAAAATCACTCAAAAAGAAAATTTTTTAAATCTTCACTATGATCAAATTTTTCTAGCAATGATGATTTATCCTAAAGAATTTAGAAAAATCAAAATGATAGCTACAAAAACAAGTAAGCTAAGAGAATTAATAGGCGCAGATATAAATGAAAAATACATAGCATTTGATGATGTGTTTGATAATGGGGTATATAACTTAGTAATTATGTTGAGGAAGCTAACCGCAAAAAGCCCTCACTAAGAACTAGCTTTGATAAAGATTTGCTAGCCTTAGATGAAAAAATAAATCATGCATATTATATTTATAGTGATCAAGCTTTAACTATTTTTCCTGATATTAATGAGCAAAGTTTAAAGTGGTATTCTCCGGTGCAAATTTTACCTTTTGCAAAAGAAGATGTAGAGCGTTTACAAATGCTTTTAGTTAACTATTTTTTACAAGTTCGCAATGGTATTGAAAATAGTCAATGGCAAGATGCAAATGAAATTTTACAATCTTTAAAAGATTTTCAAAATCACTATGGAAGCAGTGTTTTACCGTCAAAAGAAAGATTAGATCTTGAAATACTGCTTAATCATTATAATATCTTTGATAATCTAACTTTTGTTTATATTAGCTTTGCATTAGTGTTTTTCTTTTTAAGTTTTTATACTATATTAAAAAATATTTCTTTATCTGCCTTTGTGTATAGATTTTTTTACATCATTTTAAGTATATGTGTAATCATACATGCACTAGCTTTAATCATTCGTTGGTATGTAGATGGGCATGCTCCTTGGAGTAATGCTTATGAAAGTATGATTTATATAGCTTTTGCTTGTGCGATAAGCGCTGTGATATTTTTTAGAAAATCACTCTTGGCTTTATGTGGTGCGAGCTTTTTAGCAGGTATTTCACTTTTTGTAGCTCATCTTGGCTTTATGGATCCTCAAATTGGAAATTTAATACCTGTTTTAAAATCATATTGGCTTAATATTCATGTTTCTATTATAACAGCAAGCTATGGATTTTTAGCACTTTGTTTTATTGTAGGAATTTTAAGTTTATTTCTTTTTACCTTAAGAGGTAAAAAGAAAAACATAGATTTAAACATTACCAAACTACACTGCGTTAATGAAATGTCTATGATAATAGGGCTTGCAATGCTTACAATAGGAAATTTTTAGGTGGAGTTTGGGCCAATGAAAGCTGGGGAAGATATTGGGGTTGGGATCCAAAAGAAACTTGGGCTTTGATTTCTATTGTAGTTTATACCATGGTATTACACTTAAGATTTATTTTTAAAGCTTATTTTATTTTTGTTTTTGCAAGTGCTAGTATTTTGGCCTTTTATAGTATATTAATGACTTATTTTGGAGTAAATTTTTACCTTTCTGGGCTTCATTCTTATGCAAATGGCGATGCTTTTCCTATACCAACTTTTGTGTATGTTTTGATTGTAAGTGCAGGAAGAAAACGGGATTTAAATACGCCTAGTTTTTAAACTAGGCTTTACTTTTTTCTATTTCTTGAAGTGCTAGAATAAGATCTTTTAAATTTTCATAAGGAATATGAACTTTCCAATCTATTCCATTTTCTTTTTTTAAAGTCACACCTATACTTAAGACATCATTGCTTCCTATACCATAAGGATTAGAAAGATTACAAAGACTTATTTCTCCACTTTTACTACCATGTAATTCTATAGTTTTAAATACTTTTTTACTCATGTTTATCCCTAAAAGCTGTGATAATTTTTGCTTGAAATTTCAACCAATCTTTTTGGAGCATAATAGGAAAACCACCATAAACCCTAGCACCTTCTAAATTTTTAGTGACCCCACCTCTTGCAGCTATAGTAGCAAAATCTCCTATTTCTAAATGCCCACTTGTAGCACTTTGTCCACCCATAGTGACATTTTTACCTAAAATACTTGAGCCTGAAATTCCACTTTGAGCCACTATAAGACAATTCTCTCCTACTTCACAATTATGCCCTACTTGAACAAGATTATCAATCTTTGTGCCTTGCTTTATGATAGTGCTTTCAAAAACCGCTCTATCAATAGTCGTGCAAGCTCCAACTTCTACAAAATCTTCTAAAATAACATTCCCATTATGATAAATCTTATAATGCTCGCCATTTTTTGTATGCGCATAACCAAAGCCATCACTACCTATAACGCAATTTGCCAGTAAATGACATTTTTTACCTATTTTAGTGTCATTATAAATCACAACATTTGGATGGATTATAGTATATTCACCTATACTTACATTATCACCTATATAAGCTCCTGCCATTATCACTACATGATCAGCTATTTGGACATTTTCACCTATATAAACATTTGGCATAATCTTAGCACTTTTAGCGATTTTAGAATTTTTCTTTTCACTAGAAATTAAAGGTTTAGCAAAAAGCTTACTTAAAAGTGCAAAAGATAAATGTGGATTATCAACAACTAACTTAATACAATCTTTTGAAACTAAATTTTCAAATTCTTTTGAGATTAATATAGCCCCAGCTCCACTACTTGCAATTTTTTTAGAGTTTTTTTCTCCATCGCAATAACTAAGTTCAGTAAAACTTGCATTATTTAATGAATTTAAAGCTGTAATTTCTATATCATCTCCACAATATTCTATACCTAAAAATTTAGCAATTTCACTAATTTTCATTTTACCTCCATTAAAATAGAACCACTTCTAACTACACTAATAGGATTATACTTTTTCATAGTTTTTAAAAAGTTATCGATATTTTTTGCATTATCACTTGCCATTACTATAATAAACTCATCATCACTATAGGTTACACTGCCATTATAAGCTTTTAATATAGCATCTAAGCCTGCAAAATTTTCATTTAAAGCAATCTTTACCAAAGCTGTTTCTTTTTCTATAAAATCACTAGAATCAATTACCTTATAAGTAGGTATGAGTTTATGAAGTTGTTTAATAATTTGCTCAAAAACTTTTTCATCACCTAAAGTGACAATATTTATCCTTGAAAATTCTTTATCATCAAGTGGTGCAACTGTAAGAGATTCTATATTATAACCACGTCCTGAAAAAAGTCCAACAACGCGTGATAATACCCCATGCTCATTTAATACAATGACAGAAATTACTCTTCTTTTCATTTTTTATCCTTGTTTTTATAGCTAGGTAAAATCATATTATAAATTGCTCCACCTGCAGGTACCATAGGTAATACATCTTCATAACGATCTATGGATACATTTAAAACACAAGTTTTTTTAGATTCTAAGGCTGCTTTGAAAGCTTTTTGAAATTCTTCTTTACTAAAGACATTATAACCCTCACAATGAAAACCTTTAGCAATAGTGACAAAATCAGGCTGGATTGTTAAATCTGTATTAGAAAATCTTTCTTTATAAAACATACTTTGCCATTGTCTTACCATGCCTAAAAAAGAATTATTTAAAATGATATTAATCACTTTGATTCCATAAGCACTTGCTGTCATTAGCTCTTGTATATTCATTAAAAAAGAACCATCACCTACAAAATTTACCACCACTTCTTCACCCACAGCTAATTTAGCTCCAAGCGCAGCTGGTAAAGAATACCCCATAGTTCCTTGCCCACCACTTGTTGCAAGTTGTCTTGCGTAATTAAACGGATAAAATTGCGCTACCCACATTTGATGTTGCCCTACATCAGTAATTATCCTTGCATCAGGAGCTAATCTAGCACATTCTTCTATAACCCATTGAGGTTTTAAAACTTCATCACTGTCTTCATAGATTAAAGGATATAATTGCTGATATCTTTGTAAAGTTTTAAACCATTCTTGATATTTTGTATTATCAAAACTTTCTTTTTTTAATTCTTCTAAGGTATCTAAAATAACACTTTTAATATCGCCAACTATAGGAAAATGCGCTTCAATAATTTTAGAAATAGAGCTTGGATCTATATCAATATGAACGATTTTTGCACCCTTGGCAAACTCACTTGTTTTACCAGTAATCCTATCATCAAACCTAGCACCCACAGCAATGAGTAAATCACACTCACTTAAAGCAATATTTGCACAATAACTCCCATGCATGCCTGCCATTTTTAAATTAAGCTCATCATCACTTCTTAAAGTTCCTAGAGCCATCAAGGTTTCAACTGCAGGAATTTGACAAAAATGAATTAATTCTCTTAATTCATCACTAGCATTAGAAGCTATACAACCTCCACCTAGGTAAAATAAAGGCTTTTGAGCATTTTTAATCAAACTTACTAATTTCTTAATTTGCTTGATATTTCCTTTATAGGTTGGTTTGTAAGTTTTCATAGAAATTTCTTTAGGATAATGCCATTTACCTATAGCAGCAGTAACATCTTTAGGTATATCAATATGCACAGGCCCTTTTCTACCTGTTGTAGCAATATAAAAAGCTTCTTTTAAAATTTTAGGTAATTCTTCGATATTTTTCACTAAATAATTATGCTTTACACAAGGTCTTGAAATACCTATAGCATCGATTTCTTGAAAGGCATCAGTTCCTATTAAAGAATTTGCAACTTGAGCTGAAATTAAAACCAAAGGTATAGAATCACTATAAGCAGTAGCTAAACCTGTAACTGTATTGGTAAAACCAGGCCCACTTGTAACTACTGCCACACCAACCTCACTACTCATTCTAGCATAAGCATCAGCGCTATGTAAGGCCGCTTGCTCATGTCTTACTAAAATGTGTTTAAAATGAGTTTGCTTATAAATTTCATCATAAATATTTAAAGCCGCACCACCAGGATAACCAAAAACTACTTTAACATTTTCTTCTTTTAATGCTTCACAAATCATTTGCGAGCCATTTAGCTCTTTCATTATTTTACCTTTTTGCTTAAAATGGAAAATATTATAACGATAATTTAATAAATATTATTTTATAAGGAGAGTTTCTTGAAAAATCAAGAAACTACTTGTGCTTTTTTAGCGTATTCTATACCTAAATCAAAAGCTTTTGCATTTGCCTCTTTAGTTTTAGCAGGTACCATATCAAGCATAGTTTGTTTTAACGCATCAATATCAATGCATTTACTCATATAAGCAGCTATAGCTAGAGCAACAACTGATTGAGTAGCTACATTCCCTACTTCTTCTTTAGCTATAGTAATAATAGGAATTTCAAAAATTTTCCATCTTGCATAATCTTCTTTACTTGGATGAACTAAATTTGGCTCTATAACTATAATACCGCCATCACTAACACCATCTTTAAAACTATGATAACCCTTATCAGCAGTTGAAAGCATAAAACTAACTTCACCTTCTACTGCATAAGGAAAAAAGATTTCATTTTCATCAATGATAATATCAACCTTAGTTGGCCCACCTCTAACTTGAGAAGTATAAGTAGAAGCTTTAAAGGCATTACGCCCTTCTTTAATGGCGGCTTTAGCTAAAATTTCACCTGCAGTGATAACCCCTTGCCCACCTTCACCGCAAAATCTTAATTGATATTTCATTTTAATGCTCCTAAATCAACCATTCTTTTTTCTTTCAAGGCTCTTCTAACTTCTTCATAAGCTTCGCAGTATTCTGCCTTACTTTCATCTTGGTGTAAAATTCCTGTAGGAAATTTATCTGCTTTTTGCTCATAGTCTAATTGTTCAAATTTAGACTTTTCAACACAACGATTTTTAATCCAGTCAAGCATGCTTACAGCTTCGCCCATTTTATTTTTTCTACCAAGATTAATATGGCAGTTTGAAAATACATCTACAAAACTATAACCTTTGTGCGATAAAGCTTTAAAAATGATATTTTCAAGCTTATTTGCTTCTATAACATTTGTTCTTGCTACAAAAGAAGCTCCTGCAGCTTTAGTAAGCTCGCAAGCATCAAAATTTGGATCTATATTACCTGCTTGAGCAGTAACAGTGTAAAAGCCTTGTGGGGTAGTTGGCGAAGTTTGTGAATTTGTAAGACCATAAATAAAATTATTGATTAAAATATGAGTTAAATCTATATTTCTTCTACATCCATGGATGGTATGATTTCCACCAATTGCTAACGTATCACCATCTCCGCTTACTACGATTACATGTTTTTTAGGATTTGCTAGTTTAATCCCTGTTGCATAGGCAATAGCTCTACCATGGGTAGTATGCACTGTATTACAATTTACATAAGAACTCATTCTACCACTACAACCTATACCAGAAACTAAGCAAACATCATCCATATTCCAGCCAAGTTTTTGAATAGCTCTAATAATAGCTTTTAAAACAACGCCATCCCCACAACCCCAGCACCATTGTGTTGGAAGTTTATCTACTCTTAAATATTCATCATAATTAAAAGCCATTTTACATATTCTCCTTTACTTTAGCAATAATTTCACTCGGGGTTATAGGACGACCATTTGCACGGTGTAAGCTAATAAAATCATCTCTTTTACTTACTCTTTGAATTTCTTCTAAATATTGCCCCATATTAAGCTCACTTACCATAACTTTTTCAAATTTAGATACCACTTGAGCTATTTTTTTCTCAGCTACTGGATAAAGGGTAATAGGTCTAAAAAGCCCTACTTTTAAACCCTCTTCTCTAAGTCTTAAAATAGCTTCTTTAGCAGATCTTGCAACACTACCATAAGCAATGATTAAAAACTGCGCATCATCACACATAAACTCTTCATAAGTGCAAATTTCATCGGCATTATTTTTGATCTTACCAAACAATCTTTTCATATTTTTATCTACTATCGCTCCATCTTCTGTTGGAAAGCCTATATCTCCATGATGAAGTCCTGTGATATGATAACGATAACCTTCAAAGAAAGGATTTAGCGTAGCAGCTTCATTTTCCCCTGCCGCATAAGGTTTATAATCTTTTTTATCTCCCGTAAATTTTTTACGGTTAATAATTTCTAGTTCTTCTAAATCAGGTAATTTTGCCTTACCATTCATATGTCCTATGGTTTCATCTAAAAGCAAAAATACCGGAGTCATGTATTTTTCAGCTAAATTAAAAGCTCTAATAGTTTCAGTATAAGCTTCCTCTAATGAAGCAGGAGCTAAAGCTATACTTGCATAATCTCCATGTGTTGGAGCTTTTGCTTGAAACAAATCTCCTTGTGCAACTCTTGTTGGAAGACCAGTGGATGGACCACCTCTCATAACATTTACAATTACTAGTGGAATTTCAGCTATAAAACCCAAACCAATTTGCTCAGCTTTTAAAGAAATTCCAGGTCCACTACTTGCTGTCATAGACTTAACACCACTCATAGAAGCACCCAAAGCCACACTAATACCTGAAATTTCATCTTCCATTTGTATAAAAGTACCATCATTTTTTGGTAACATATGGCTTAATTCATGTGCTATTTCAGAACTTGGGGTAATTGGATAACCACCAAAAAATTTACAGCCACAATCAATCGCAGCTTTTGCTACTAAAACATTACCTGTTGATATCACTTCTCTCATTGTTTTTCCTATGCGTTTAATTTTTTATATTTATTTTCTTTAACAGCTTGTGCTCTTTCTTTGGCTTCTGGCGTAAGCTTTGCAAATTTAAACTCATCTCTTTTGGCAACAAAAATTGCAAAATCAGGACAGTGACTTTCACATTCACTACAGCCTATACAAGAATCAGGATGAACCACTTCTATCATCTGTCCTAAAACTGCACTGATTTCATCTCTCATTGCTAAAACTCCAGCTGGACAATAACTAACACAGATATTACAAGCTTTACATCTTGCTTCATCAACCCAAACCGGTGTATTTTCTGGGGTTATCATTAATATTCCTTTCAAAATTTTATTATTTTTAATGATTTTTTATTAAAAGTTATCTTTAAAACAAACTTTTTATTATAGCGAATTTATAGCATGAGTAAATATTATTTAAAATATAAAGTAAAACAAATAGGTATTTATAACGCAAAGTAACATTAGGAGTAAAAAACTCCTAAAAATTATTTATAATTATACTGAATGAGAGAATTTTCCAATGCAATTTGTTCTTGATTGTCTAATTTTAACTCCAAAATTTCAAGCACCCCATCAAGATTTATCCTTGCCATAACACCAAAAGCTTTTTCTTTTATACCGTATTCTCCATCTAAAATCACACATATTGGTAAAAATTCTCCACTTTTTAAAGCCTCTATCATCCTCACACAAGCACTTGCAGGGGCTAAATATGCTGAAGTTTTTAAATATTTTATAATTTTAGCACCACCTGTTTTAACTTCTTGTTCTATTTGAACAAGATCATGTTTATTTAACATCTCACTTAATACTTTGTTTTGAACTTTACTTTGAGATTTTACTAAAACCATGCTATCATTGTGAAAACCTATAAGCTTAGTATCTATATAAGAAGTTTTTATATTTAATTTTTTACCAACTTCATATTTAAATCTAGCATTATCCAAAACGCCTGCCATAGCAATGATTTTCTTTGATGAGAATAATTTACTTTCATAAAGAGCATCCAGTAAAAAATCTACAGGATTGCTTACTATAATAAACAAAGGATCGTTGTTAAATTTTTTAATATTATTGGCACACTCAAGCATAATTTTAGCATTAATAGCAAAAAGCTCATCCCTACTTTGACCTTCCTTTCTAGCCACTCCCGCACTAAAAATAACCACTTGAGAATCTTTTGAGTGTGCATAATCATCTGTACAAGTTATTTTAATATCAAAATTAAAAGCAGCTATACTCTGACTTAATTCTAATTCTCTAGCAAAAAGCAAATCTTTATTAATATCAATTAACACAAGTTCATCAACTAACTCTCTTAAAACCAAAGCATAAGCAGTGCTTACACCAACATTTCCTGCACCTATAATAGTGATTTTCATTTTTTCTCCTTTTTGTATTTATTTCACTAAATTAGCCGGCAATTCAAAAATATTTTTAATCAAATGATAAGGAAGTTGCAAACTTTGTGCGATAAGTTGAGTTTTAAACTCAGGACTTTCCACTGTTCCACTTAATTTAATTTGTGTACTAATTTGCCTATCCTTACCTAATATAATTTGATTGATAATAGGAACTTTAGAAATAACAGAACTTGCTGATTTTAGCGTTCTAAGCTCTAATAAACCATCCACTTGATTATTTCTTAAGTTGATTTTAACTTGACCTAGCACATCTGCACTATCACCATTAAAATTAAGTGCGTCTATCTCAAAGAGATCTTTTTTACGGTTAAAACTTATACCAGCATTTTCAACACTAAAGCCCTTTTCGTTAAAGGTAGGTGCTTTAAATAAAATTAAACTAGGTATAGTATCAATAAAGCTTAAAAGTTGTTGATGAAATTTTAAATCTTTTAAATAAGTATCTTTAAATAAAAACTTACCTTTAAAAAAATCAGTGCTATTACCATCAACATAAAGATTAAATTCACCTTTTTCAAAAACATTTTGATGCATAAAGGTGTTTAGAAAATCATCATCCATTTTTAAAGCTCTAATTTGTATTTGATTTTCTTTAAGCAAAAAATCAAATTTAGATTCATTTCTATTTGCCCAAGCTTTTAAATAATCTTTTTTAATTTTAGCGTCAAATTGATCAAAATCTAAGGTTTTGTTAAAATCTTTCAAAATCAAATCTATATTTTTCCCACTAATATTATAAGTTGAATTTTCAAGGGTATCTAAAGTATTTTCCGTATCTTGTTGTGAAATTAATAAATTAATATTATTTAAAGTGATATTTACATCATCATTGTCTTTTTGCGCAAAAACACTACCACTTGCACTGGTTAAATTAAAATCATCACCTTTTATTTTTATGCTAAAACTATCATATTCATAAGGATTGTTATCTTTATAGAGTAAAAATGATTCAAAAGTAGTATTATTAATATCTACATTAAAATCTTGAAAATTCAAAGTGTTTAAAGATAATTCCCCGCCATGTACTTTATTTTTTTGCATTAATTTAGAATAATTTTTATATTTTGCAAGTTTTTCAACATAAACAGACATACCTTGATCAAAATTTAAAGTTGTGGTAAATTCTTTATTATATAAACTAATATTTTTATCAAAATCAAGGCTTAAATCAAGAAATTTATTTTCCATTTTTAAGCTCTCTTGTGGTAGTTCTAAGTTTGTTATAAAGGTTTTAAAATCACCTTTTTTTTGCTTCAAATCAACACTTGCATTAAAATCACCATTAATCATACTACTTTGCACACTTGCATTTTGTATATCTAGCTTATCTTTTTTTAAAGTAACATTTGCTTGAGCTATCTTAAAATCACTTATATTTATATTTGAATTAATAATATTAAAACTACCATTATAAGCAATTTTCTCAGGATGATCAAAAGGAATTTTCAGTGTTAAATCAGTCTTTGCAATACCATTATTTTGTAAAAATGGTAATTTTATATCATATAAAAGTAAAATTCTATTAACCCTATAATCAGCTCTAGCATTATCACTTTTAATGCGTATATAAATTCCTGCTTTTTCATTTAGCATATTATCTATATAAATTTGGCTTTGAGCTAAATCATAATTATTAAAACGCAATTCATCATAAATAAAATCAAGTCTTTGTTTGGCAAATTCAAGCCTTACAAAAGGACTTACAATAGGATCTATGCCTTTATCTAAAACTACTTTTAAATTATTTACATAACCTTTAGCATTAATATCATTTAAATAGTATCTATGTTTTCCAAAGTCTGCAAAACCGGTTAATTTTTCTATAAAATAAAAATCAGCCTTTACCTTACCGCCCACCCAAAGAGCAAGATTAGAAGGTAAATGCACTCCATTTTCTACTAAAATATCAAAAATTTGCGAAATATTATTTGAGCTGATATTTTCTAATTCATAAGCAATCTCTTCTCTTTTGAGTGAAAATTTAACATCACTTTTTAAAAAATCACTATCAATTTTACCTTTAAAAGTATAAAATTTTGTCTTAGGATTGATAAGTAAAGATCCGACTATACTAAGGTTATGATCTTTTAAAAGAAAATCATCAATATTAGCTTGTATATTTTTATCACTAATTTTCAAATTCACTTTTACTAAAAGATTTTTACTATTTACAAAAAATAAATTATTTTTATAAATTAACTCCACGGGATAGTTATTGACAAACATTTCATCAATATTGATTTCTTGAAAAAACCAATAAATATATTTTACATCTTTGATAAGCTGCACAGCTTTACTTGCACTAGTTTCATTTTGAGTACTTTGACTTTGAGAATTTACTACGACTTTTTTTGCATTTAAAATAAGTTTTTTATCTAATTTAATATATAATTTCTCCAAATTAATAGAAGAAAATTCTAATTTTTCTATGTAAAATCCATTTTTGAGGTAAATAAACAAAGCAATGAAAAATATCATAGGTAATGCTAAAAATTTAAGAATTTTTTTAATATGTTGTGATTTGATTTTAATTTTTCTTTTATCCATTTTTTATTATCTACTTTTACCTATAAAAACAAACTCTGTAGTTTTTATACCACAAGGTTCTGTTAGCAAGATTATAACGCAATTAGATAAAAATAACTATAAAATGAGCAGTATTGATAAATATACTTTATATTTTTTGGGCCATCCACAATCTGGCTGGATAAATATAGGCACAAAAGAACTAAATAGAGCTGAATTTTTACATAAACTTACCGTTGCTAAGGCAGCACTTGAAACTATTACTTTAATTCCTGGAGAAACGACTGAAATTTTCTTTGAAGAATTAGCGCCAAAGTTAAATTTAAATGCTAAAACCTTAATGCAAGAATTTTACAAACAAAGTCCTTTTAAAGAAGGTATGCTTTTTCCTGAAACTTATAAAATTCCAAAAGGTATTACAGAAGAGCTTTTAGTAAAATATCTTTTGGCTTATTCTACAAATGAATTTAAAAAACTTTCTTATAAAATTTTTAGAGAATATAATGAAAAAAAATGGCATGAGTATATCATTATAGCGTCCATTATACAAAAAGAAGCAGCGAGTAATGAAGAAATGCCTATAGTTTCATCTGTGATTAGAAATCGTTTAAGAAAAGGTATGAAGCTTCAAATGGATGGAACACTAAATTATGGAAAATATTCTCATGAAAAAATTACTCCGCGAAGAATAAGATCAGATAATAGTTCTTATAATACTTATAAATTTAATGGCATACCAAAAGAAGCTGTGTGTAATGTTTCATTTGAAGCTATTAAGGCAGCTATTTTTCCTGCTAAAACAGAATATTTGTATTTTGTAAGAGATAAAAAAACCAATAAGCATATTTTTACCTCTACTTTAAAAGATCATAATAAGGCAATAAGAAATTAATTATAAAATTTCTCTTTGCCCTTTTGCATCAGGTTCGCTTAAAACACCTGTTTGTGAAAGTTGTTCTATGATATTTGCTGCACGGTTGTAACCTATTTTTAAGCGTCTTTGCAAATAAGAAATACTAGTTTTTCTATCTTCTAAGATCACAGCCTTTGCCTCTTCATAAAGTTCATCTAAATCTCCATCATCAAATTCACTTCTTTTATAAGCTCCATCTTGGCTATCATCTTTTAAAAAGCTCTCATCATATTCTACTACTTGTTGAGCTTTTAAAAACTCTACTATATTTTCAATTTCATTTTCGCTTGCAAAAGGTGCGTGTAAACGCACTAAACCACTCATACCAGGAGGGGTAAATAAACAATCTCCACGCCCTAGTAAGCTTTCAGCACCCATAGAATCTAAAATAACCTTAGAATCTATCTTTTGCCCTACTTTATAAGAAATTCTACTTGGTAAATTTGCTTTTACAACACCAGTAACAACATCTACTGAAGGGCGTTGTGTAGCTACGATTAAGTGAATTCCACTTGCTCTTGCCATTTGCGCTAAACGACCTATATAAAACTCTACATCCTTACCCGCAGTCATCATTAAATCAGCCAACTCATCAATAATCACTACGATAAATGGTAAGATTTCGCCACCTTGCTCTTTGATTTTTTCATTGTAATTTTCTATATTTTTAGTTTTTGCTTCAGCCATCAAACGATACCTGCGTTCCATTTCAGCTACCATATTTGATAAAGCGTTTACCGCCTTTTTAGGATCAGTAATTACCGGTGTAAGTAAATGTGGTATATCATTATAAATACTAAATTCAAGCATTTTAGGATCTATCATCATAAGTCTTAAGGTTTTTGGTGAATTTCTATAAAGCAAAGATAAAAGCATAGAGTTAATCCCCACACTTTTACCGCTTCCTGTGGTTCCTGCTATTAAAAGATGAGGAAGCTTTTTAAGATCTGTGATGAAAGGATCGCCTACTATATCTTTACCCAAAGCTATAGTTAAAGGTGAGCTAGAATTTTTAAATACCTCACTTTCTAAAATTTCTCTTAAGTAAATCGTATCAATTTTTTCATTTGGCACTTCAATCCCTACTACATCTTTACCTGGGATTGGAGCTTGAATTCTTATAGTTTGAGCTTTCAAAGCCATAGCCAAATCATCTTGTAAAGATAAAATTTTACTTACTTTAACATCTGCTGCTGGATGAAATTCAAAAGTAGTTACAACAGGGCCTGTGTAAGTTCTAACTACATCACCACCTATTTTAAAGCGTCTTAATTTTTCCAATAAATCATAAATTTTTCTATCAATCTCTTCTTCATTTATCTCACTTTTACCTTCTTTTGGCATGGTTAAAAAATCTAAAGGTGGTAAAGAAAAATCTTTTGGTTTTTCAAAATTTCCAAAGTCAAGATCTTTCAACAAGGCTTTATTTTTACTCACTTCATTAGCGATAGAATGGTGTGTTTTGTTTTCTACTACTTCCACTATAGGCTCTTGGGTAATCTCAAATAGAACTTTTTCTTCTTTAACTTCATTTTGTACTTCTTCTACTACAAAAGGGCTTTCATAGTTTCTTTTACTTCTTAGTTCTTCTATACTAACAGGCTTAGCAAAATCATCTTCACTAAAATCTAGCTCTTTTACTTCATTTTGCGGGATAAAATCCTCATCTTTAAAATCTTTCACCCCTAAAAAGCTAGTTTTGTTTTGAATTTTTTTAAACTCAGCTTCTTTTTGTGCTTCTATGGCGTTTAATTCTTCAATTTTTTTAAAATCCTCATTAAGCTCTTCTAAAATTTTTTCTTTTTGTAAAGCTTTGTATTCTTCTAGTAATTTAGCTTTTTGTAGCATTTGCTCACGCTCTTTAAGCTCTTTGGCAAATAAAGAATTTTCTTCTATCACTTCTTCTTTGTTTTCATTTAAGTCCATATTACGTCTTTTATAACTTGGCTCATCTAAATTTTTACTTTTTAAAGTTTGAGTATAAATATCTTCACTATTATTTTTATATTTTGACAAATACTCTTCAGGGGTCATTTCATCTTCCTTTATATTTACTTGACTAGCTTTTTGAGCAAAACTTGCAATAGGTTCTGAAAGCTCATGAATATAACTTGAGCTTAATTTTTTATCCTCTTCGCTAATTATCACTTCTTCTAATTCTTGATTTTTCAAATCTTCAAGATTGAATTTTTTATTTTCTTGAGTCTCTTGTTTTGATAGATCTTCCTTTTTAATGTGCTCTTCTTTTTTCTCTTTAATTAAAAGCTCTTGCTTAAGTTTTTCTTGCTCTTCTTTGGTTTCATTTTCATACTTATCACCACCAAAAAAGCCAAAAATTTTATTTTTAATTAAAGTTTCGAGTTTTAAATAAAAATCAAAATCAAGATCTATTTTAAATACTTCTTTGATAATTTGCGGAAAAGAAATACTAAAAGCAAAAGCTAAAAACAAAATCACCAAGATTAAGCTACCTATTTTTCCAAAAAGTCCATCTAAAATCACAAACATAGCAGAAGCTATATAACCTTTATCTTGCAAAAATATTGAAGCAAAAATAAGCGAAGCAAAAATGCAAGTAAAGATAGCTACACTAAATCTACGCTCAATAAGTTCAAAGTTATAATCATTTTTATATAAAAGATAATTAAACCAAAAAAAGACAAAAGGATAAAATTTAGTCAATGATCCAAATAAAAAATAACTAAGTTTTGCTAAAGAATACCCTATAATACTTACTAAAGCTTGATCGGGTATCAAAGCACTTAGACAAAAATAAAAAATAAAAACATTAGAAATGATAAAAATAGCTTCTTTTTTTATGATACATCCTTTTATAAAGAAAAAAGCTATTATATCAAAAATTATAAGTAGTTTAATAAACTCATTTGAGAAATTTTAGAAGTAGCCGAAAGCATAGCTTGATAAGATACCATAGTTTGCATAAATTGCATATAAGTTTGTCCATAATCAGCATCAGTTACTCCGCTTTTTATTGAAGCAACATTGACATTTAAAAAAGTCATTCTTTTATTTGTTTCTTCTATATTATTAGTGTAAGCTCCTATGGTTGTTTGCATTTTTCTAACATGATCTTGTAAATGATCAATCCTTTCTAATGCACCTTGTAAACCTGTATTTCTAGGATCACTTCCTTCTGAATCAGCCCTCATACTACCATTTAAAACTGCATCTATCATCTCATCCAAATCTTTAATCAAATCAATATTTGGATCATCGATAGTTAAAGAATTATTTGCACTAAATACAAAACCTGAACCATTGCTTACTTCTCCTGCTGGGGGAAAGCCGCTATTTGAATTTGAATCTTTAATGGTAAGACCTATATTTGTATTAGTTGAAAACTTATCGGTAATACTTATACGGCCTTTATAGTCCATACTAACATTAACAAAATCTTTAGAATCACTTATATTTTGTTGAATAGTTTGAAAATCACCATTATTTATTGTTCCGTTTGCATTTGCATTGATTGTAGTAGTCGGTACTTTATCACTTGCAAACATACCTATAATATCATTTAATTGACCATAAGTAATATCCTCAGGTCTTGTTTGCATACCTACTGAAGTTCCTGTTGCTTCATTATATTGAGAATGGGTAATAGGAAAACTTATAGTTTTAATAGGATCATTTGGATCTTGGTAGCTAACTTTGGAATTTTCTAAGTCTATTTCAACCTTGTATTTTTGACCACTTTTAGAAGTAATCTCCATTTCAAGTTTTTGGCCTTTCATACTTCCATCAGCATTTGCTAAAACTTCACTAAGTTTTGTACTATCGGTAGCATACTCACTAGTACCTTTAATCACTTGAGAAACATTGCCAAAAACAGTATTACCATCTTTTTCAAAAGGTACATCAAAATCAGCTCCATTGGTTTTATTACCATTGATATTACTTTTTATAAAATCTGTTTTGTGTATATCTACAGTAAATTGCTTGCCATTTACCTCAATAGTAACTGGACTTTTGGTACTATTTAAATCTCCACCATGCGCTGCTTGCATAATACGATTGGTAACTTCATCCATGCTGATACCTTCAGCTTTAGCAGCTTCGCTTAAATCTTTAATTTGCTCTGCATCTTGAAGCTGTGGTGTCATAGCAACAGCATGAAAATCTAAAGAACTACTTCCTTCTTTTAAACTCTTTATTTCTATTTGGCCACTATCATTTAATGCAACTTTAACAACCTCATTCCCCTCTGTATTGCCATATAATTTTCCAATATTTTCTAAAACATCTTCAATTTTAGCATCAGGATCTATATCTAAAGTAGCCTTGAAACTTGTACCATCAGGTCTGACACCTTGAATATACATAGATGAATGTGGAAAAGGAAGTTTATCATCATAACTATCACCAAAATGCTCATCTGGTTTAAGTTCTCCATTTTGCACATAGTTTTGACCTATTAAGTGTGAAAATTTAGACTCCCCTGTTAAAAATTCTTTTTTATCTGGATAACGAGCATCAGTGAAAGAAACATTTGTTGAGATAATCTTATTGATATTTGAATCAGGTTTAAAAAATAAATCCCAACCAGGTATATTATAAGGAATTTGAGTACCAGCACCACTTACTACAAAAATATTATCTTTATTACCAGTATAATTTCCATATTTATCAAAAGGCATATTAGCACTATTTGACCCTGCAAATAAATACTGCCCATTAATACTAGTATTTGCAATATTTACAATAGAATCTCTTACAAGTTTGAGTTCTTTTGCTATAGCTTCTCTTGATTCTTGAGAGTTACCATCGCTTGCAGCTTTTGTTAAGAGTGTTTTAAATTTTTCCAAAAGCTCAGTGATATTTTTTAAAGCCGTATCAGTATTTTTTGCCATTTCTTGTGCTGCTTGGGTTCCTTGAATAATCTGACCAATATTTGCCATCTCATATTCTAATCTTGAACCATTAATATAAACATTTGCATTTTCCCAAGAATGCTGAATAAGCTGACCTGTTTGCAATTGCAAATTATATTTATTAAGTAAAGACTGACCATCCGTGTAATTTTGTATAGAAGTGTAGTAGTTATACTGATTACTAATTCTCATTGTTTTGCTCCGCAAATAAATTTTTAATTATTTACAAGCAAAAAAAGTTCCAATTTTAAATATATTTTAATTTACAATATAAATATTTTTATATTGCTTTAATTTTTTTTTAGTATAATTTCACATTCTATGATTTTTAATTTAAAATCTTAAAAAAGCCCGAGTGGTGAAACTGGTAGACGCGCCAGACTCAAAATCTGGTAAGGGCAACCTTGTGTCGGTTCGAGTCCGACCTCGGGCACCATTACTTTTCAAAGTGTTTTCTAAAATTTTTAAAAAACTCAGGGAGCGGTTTTGGTAGCGGTTTTTTCTCAAAAATTAATTCTTAACACTCCATATTAAAATAATATAATTTATCATTATAATCTAAAAAAGAAATTCATTTTTATAAAAATATTTAAAAAAGAATAAAATAAAAATACATTTTACTTTTTTATATTCAATTGCTAATTCATTTTCTATTTCTTTTTTTATTATAAAGAAGACAGTATAAACTAAATACATTATAATTTATTTATTTTATTCATAAGACTTAAAAATTAGTTAAACCATTAAAACATATGAAATTTTATAATTATTAGTATTGGTAAAATAATGGTTTCTCGGCTTTTTCGGTTTTTTGCTTTTAGGATTAAGCAAAAATTATTTTATATACATCTTAATCTTTTTATCAAAAATATAAAAAAATTATTTTAATTTAAAATTATTATAAAATTATACTACTTAGTATTTTTAAGCTAGCGATTAGCTGGAGCTGCGATCCTTTTTATATTTTAATAAATTATAAGGAGGTGATCATGATTGATATTAAAATAAAAATTAATCTGATTTTATCTTTTTTATTTTTTATAAAAACTAAAATTTTATTAGTTGGATCACTAGCTTAAAAATACTCTCATTTTTTCTTAAAATATATCTTCATTTTATTAAAGTTATAAAAAATATCCAAAAAATACAAGTTAATTTTTTCAAAAAATCTTACCTTTTTTTGTTTTGATAAAAAGTTTAGTAAAATGGAAATTTTAAGCTGTATTTTAAAGCTTTCTTTTTGGAGTTTTATAGGTTAAAATTTATAAAATAGCCCATTTTAAGATAATCACTACTCTGTGCTAAGCAGATATACCA